>NZ_JACVTY010000020.1:0-112159 GCF_016624805.1 Pseudomonas sp. S44 | reverse complement strand
GCGGTGGCCACACCGCCGCAGTCGAGGCTTATTCAGCCAGTTTGTAAGCGATGATGTAGTCGCCCATCTTGGTGCCTAGCGAGCCATGTCCTCCGGCCACGATCAGCACATACTGCTTGCCGTCCTTGCCCGTGTAGGTCATTGGCGTGGCCTGGCCACCGGCTGGCAGGCGAGCGCTCCACAGTTCCTTGCCGTTGTGCACGTCATAGGCGCGCAGGTACTGGTCCAGGGTGCCGCTGAGGAAGCCCACGCCACCGGCGGTGACGATCGAGCCACCCATGCTTGGTACACCCACCGGCAAGCCGATCGGTACAGGGGTGCTGTCACGAGTGGTGCCGTTCTTGCGTTTCCACACCACCTTGTTGGTGAACAGGTCGATAGCGGCCACATAACCCCAGGCCGGTGCCTGGCACGGCACGCCCAGTGGCGACATGAACGGGTGCATGGTCACGGCATACGGGGCGCCGGTGTTCGGCTGCACGCCGCTGGTCTCGCTTTCGCGCTTGCTGCCTTCGGCTACCTGCTCGCGCGGGATCATCTTCGACACGAACGCCATGTAGTTCGGCGAGGTGAACAGCAACTGACGCACCGGGTCGACCGACACGCTGCCCCAGTTGAACACGCCGACGTTGCCGGGATACACCAGCGAGCCCTGTTCGGACGGCGGGGTGTACTGGCCTTCGTAGCGCAGCTCGCGGAACTGGATGCGGCACAGCATCTGGTCGAATGGCGTGGCGCCCCACATGGCCTGTTCGGTCAGCTCGGGGCCGAGCAGGTTGAGGTCGGAGCGGGCTTGGGTCGGCGCCGTGTGATCGCCCTTGACCGCGCCTTGCGGTACCGGGATCTCGCGGATCGGCACGATCGGGGTGCCGTCACGACGGTCGAGCACGTACAGGCTGCCCTGCTTGGTCGGCACGATGACCGCAGGCTTCACGCCGTCGTCGGTCTTCAGGTGCACCAGGGTGGGCTGGCTGCCCACGTCCATGTCCCACAGATCGTGGTGGGTGAACTGGTAGTTCCAGCGTGCCTTGCCGGTGGCCAGGTCCAGGGCGACCACGCCAGCGCTGTACTTCTCGGCGCCTGGGGTGCGGTTGGCGCCCCACTGGTCAGGGGTCTGGTTGCCCAACGGCAGGTAGATCATGCCCAGGTCTTCATCGACGCTGGCCAGCGACCACATGTTCGCCGAGTTGCGGCTGTAGGTCTTGCCCGGCGCCAGGGGCTTGGTGTCGTCGGGGTTATCGCTGTCCCAGTTCCACACCAGGCGGCCGTCGTGCACGTCGTAGGCGCGGATCACGCCGGACGGTTCGTTGGTCGACTCGTTGTCGGTGACATGCCCGCCGATGATCACCAGATCACGGGTGATCGCCGCTGGCGAGGTGGAGTAGTAGCCGCCGGCGGTGAATGGGCCGATGCCGGTGGTCAGGTCGATCGCACCCTGGTTGGCGAAGCCTTCGCAGACCTTGCCGTTGTCGGCGTTGATCGCGATCAGGCGGGCATCGGCAGTGGGCAGGTACAGGCGTCGTGGGCAGGTCTGGGCAACGACCTGGCCGGCATCGGAGATCTTCGGCGCAGGGCTGCCGTCACGGCTGACGTAGCGGTTTTCGTCATAGTACGAAACGCCGCGGCAGGTCATGTGGGCGAAGCCCTTGAAGGTCTTGACCGGGCTCTTGACCTGCGGGTCGAAGCGCCAGATTTCGGCACCGGTGTCCGGGTCCAGGGCCAGCACCTTGCTGTGCGCGGTGCAGGCATAGAGCATGCCGTTGGCCTTGAGTGGGGTGTTCTCGTTGGTCAATTCGACCGGGTCGTTTTCGGTCGGCAGGTCGCCGGTGCGAATGCGCCAGGCTTCTTTCAGGCGATAAGCGTTCTGCGGGGTGATCTGGCGCAGGGGCGAGTAGCGGTCGCCGTGTTCGGTACGCCCGTAGGCCTGCCATTCGCCGTCCGGCATGGAAGGGGCTGCACTGGCCATTTCGCTGCTGTCACGCCCCAATTCGCCGAAGATCTCCCCGGGATGGGTGAACTGGCTACCAACTGCGGTTGCGCCGGAAGCGACCACGGCGGCGGCCAGCAGGGCGCCGTTGACCTTAGAGGCAGGCCCAAGCAGCGGGCGGCGCGCCCAGGGCAGCAGCAGGACCACGCCGAGGGCGAACCAGATGGCCAGGCGTGGCACCAGTTGCCACCAGTCCAGACCCACTTCCCATAGCGCCCAGGCGGTGCTGGCCAGCAGCACCACGCCATACAGGCCAAGGCCGATGCGGCGCAGGGCGATCAGCAGGATGCCCGAAAGGGCAAAGCCGATCCCGCCGATCAGGTAGTAAAGGGATCCCCCCAGCTGGCTCAGCTTGATACCGCCTGCGATCAGGGCCAGGCCCATCAGCAACAGCAGCACGCCTACGAGGCGCGGTAGCCAGCGGGTTCCATTCTTGGCACCGTCAGTGCTCATCGCATGTTCTCCGTTCGTTCAAGGTTGGGTTCAGAAACTGCTCTGGATCTTCAGGCCGCCGATCAGCGCGTCATCGACCTGCGACACCCCGCCCGGATGGCGGATGTACTGCAGGTTAGGACGCACGGTGAGCCAGTCCGCCAGGTGAACGCCGTAGTAGAGTTCGGCGCTGTATTCGGTGTCCTGGACGGGCAGGAAGCCGGGATTGTCGTAGTCGACGACGGCGTTGGCCTGGTTGGCCAGGCGCGCGTTCTTGCGGTAGGCGGGGTTGACGTGCACGCGGGCGAGGGCGAAACCGATGTCGTCCTTGGCGCGGGCATCGAAGGGCCCCTTGTACACCACACCTGCCTGAACGTAGTTGTCGATGGCATTGGTCTTCTTGTCATGCATCGTTGCATTGGCGAACAGGCTTAGCCCGCGGGAGGCGTCCGAGGCGCGCGAGGTCACCTGCTGCTGGGCGCCGAGCCAGAAACCATGCTTGCTGGCGCTGCTGCGGTAAGCCTGGCCGCTCAAGGCCGCCGGTTGGCCGTTGCCGTCCTTGTAAACATCCTGTGCCTTGGCATTACTGTAGTAGTAGCCGGCGCGATATTCCCCTTTCAGACCATTGACCCTTGGGGTCCACACCAGTTCGATCGGCATCAGCGCACCTTGCGTACCGCTGCCACTGAGCTTGAAACCATTGCCGGATTCAAGGTTGGAGGGATTCTGTTCGAAGACGCCGACCTGCGCGTAGAGGTCGTCAGCGAGGTTGTACTTCACCCGCAGCGCCCATTGGCTGACCGGCCAGTTGTACCAGATGCCACCCACCCAGTTACCCACCTGGGAACCGCAGAACGCCAGGTTCTGGAAGTCGCAGGGGAAGCTGTTGAAGTCCTCGCCTTCACCGAAGCGGCCGACCTTCACGTCCAGTGCGCCATCGAAGTATTTCTGCTTGATCCACATTTGTGTCAGACGCCAGGTTTCGCCGCGGCCCCAGACTTCCTGGGCGGAGGTGAAACCTCCCACGCGCGGGTCGTTGATCCGGTCGTTGCTGATGTTCTGGCCGTGGCGTTCGGTGACCGTCAGCTGGAATTCGCTGTCGTGCCAGCCGAGGATCTTTTGCAGGTCCAGATGGGCGCCCAAGGTGAACTGGTCGCTGTAGCGTGCGGTGCGATCGTGATCGAAGCCGCCGTGCAGGTTACTGCCCATTTCGCCGGTGTAGCCGAAGGTGAAGTCGTAGCCCTGCGCCTGGAGTGCGGTGCGGGTACCGTCCCAGTCACCGAACATCCAGGGTGAGTCTTTGGCGAAGGGCGCGTCTGCGCTGGCGCTGGGCGAAAAGCCGCTGAGCAGGGCGGTGAGGGCGAGGCCCGGGTATGGATTCTTCGGCAGTTGAAACATGAGATAGCGCTGTCTTTTGATTATTGAGAAAAACGCAAGCGCATCGAGGAGCGAACGCTTCGATGGAAACGGCTGGAGGGTTTATTAGTGAAGCGTTTCAGCTTGCGGTGCGGAGGATATAGGGGAAGTTGTAAGAAAAAAAGACAAAATGTCGCAGGGGATTGTTGTCGCAGACGTAATAGTGGGTGCAGTTCCTGTAGGAGCGGGCTGGCCCGCGAAAAAAACACCACGCTGTCTGGCACGGGCTACGCCCGTGTTCGCGGGCAAGCCCGCTCCTACTCGGATTGGGCTGGCCTTTAGATTTTGAACAAGACAGTTGTCCCTGCAAGCAGGTCAGAAGCTGGTGCGCAGCCCGACTTCGACGCTACGCCCCGGTGCCGGCGCGATATCGCGCAGGATGGAACTGGCGTAGCGCACGGTCTGGTCGGTCAGGTTCTCGCCACGCACGAAGGCCAGCCACTGGCTCTGGCCAATGTCGAAGCGATAGCCGACGCTGGCGCCGAGGGTGGTGTAGCCGTCGGTGCCGTGTTCGTTGTCCGGCTTGCGGTGCTGCGAGGCGGCGTGTTGCACGTCCACGCGCGCCTGCCAGCGATCCAACTCCCACAGCAGGCCGGTGCCCAGCCGCAGCGGGGCGATGCGTGGCAGTGGCTCGCCGGTGTCGAGGTTCTTGGCGCGGGTATAGTCGCCGGACAGCTCCAGGGCGAAGCTGCCGTAGCGGTTCTCCAGCAGCTTCCAGCGATCCTGGGCCTCGATACCGTAGAAGCGCGCACGCACGCCCTGATACAGGTACTCAGGAATCCCGCCGTCGTCGTGGTCATGATCATGGTCGTGGTCGTCGTCACCATGGTCATGATCATGACCTTCACGCAGATTACCGCTGCCGATCAGGCCGATGTAGTTGCGAAAGTGGCTGTAGAACACGCCGACACTGCCCTTGTGCGTGCCGTTGTCGAAGCGCAGTGCCAGGTCGCCGGAAATCGCCTTCTCCTTGTTCAGGTTCGGATCGCCCACTTCATATGCTCCGGTGGCCACGTGCGCGCCGTTGGCATACAGCTCGTAGAAGGTCGGTGCGCGCTCGGTGTAGGCCAGGCTCGCCGCCAGTGCCCAGACCGGGTCGAGCTGGTACACCGCGCCCGATGACAGGCTTGCGGCATTGAAGCTGGTCGATTTGTCGGCACCGACGAAGTTCTCGTTACCCTTGGCATCCGGATCGATGCGGGTGTGCTCCAGGCGTGCGCCCAGGCTCAGGTTCAAGCGTTCGGTGGCCTGCCATTGCTCGAGCATGAACAGCGCCAGGCTGTCGGTGTCGGTGTGCGGCACGAAGGCTTCTTCACCCAGTGCCGAGAACTCGTTGCGACTGACCTGGGCGCCGATCACCCCTTCGACGGGGCCGATCGGCTGGTGGCGGGCTTCGATGCGCGCCTCATAGCCTTTGTTCTTGAAGGTGGTGTGGACCTCGCCCTCTTCGATCTCGCGGTGTTGGTAGTCGGTGTAGCCGGCGTCGACCTTGACCGAACTGAACGGCCCTTCGAGGTCGCGCAGTTCCGAGGCGAAGGCGTAGTGGTCCTGTTGCATGTCCAGGCGCACGCCGGGCTCGGCCACCGAGCCGTAGTTGCTGTCGTAGCGGCTATAGGACAGGCCTGCATAGCCATGGTCCCAATGGTAGGAACCACCGATGGCGCCGCCGTCCTGGCGGCCGTCGCTGTTTTCCAGGCGATGCTTGCTGCCGGGTTCGTCGGCGTCGCGCACCTTCGCGCTGCGTGCATAGCCGGGGATGCGCAGGTCGTTGAACTGACGGCTGTTGGCGTCCAGGTGCAGGGCGAAATTGCCGTCACCGGCTTCGAGCTTCCCAGCGCTGCTGCGTGTGGTGTCGGCGCCGCCATAGCGCAGCTCGCCTGCACCATGGATGCCATCGATCGGCGAGTCGGGAATGCGGTTGTCGAAGGTGTTGACTACACCACCGATGGCGTTGCCGCCGTAAAGCAGCGCAGCCGGGCCACGGACGATCTCGACGCGTTCGACGGTGACCGGGTCCAGCGGCACGGCGTGGTCATAGGACAATGACGAGGCATCCAGGGCACCGACGCCGTTGCGCAGGATGCGGATGCGGTCGCCATCCAGGCCGCGGATCACCGGGCGACTGGCGCCTGGACCGAACCAGGTGGAGGCGACACCGGGCTGTTTGTTGAGGGTTTCACCGAGGCTGCCGTGCTGCTGTTGCAGCAGGTCATCGCCTTCGAGCACGGTGCTTGGGGCGGCGAGCTGGCGGTTGCCGAGCGGGTTGGCGGTGATCACCTGGGGTTCGAGCTCCACCGCCTGGCTGGGCGATGACGCCAGCCACAAGGCGACAGCGAGGGGAGAGAGGCGCAGTGACTTGGACAACATGAGCGTGTGACGTTCCTTGGCAGATAGTTATAGTGAAGATACGAATAGATACAATATAACATTTCTATTTCATCACAGAGGTTTCCTGTCTGGCCAGGGGTTTGTGCTGTGGAAGGCTCTGGCCTGGGCTGGGAGCGCAGGCGGTCCGCATCCTTGCACACCGGCCCACTACACTCGTGTAAGGTGCGCATCTTTCAACGCGGGAGCACTGCATGAGCACGGCCCAACACAACGCACTGCACGGCAAGACGCTGGAGCAGATCCTCACCGAGCTGGTGGCCCACTACCAATGGCAGGGGCTGGCCGAGCGCATCGACATCCGCTGCTTCAAGAGCGACCCGAGCATCAAGTCGAGCCTGACCTTCCTGCGCAAGACGCCCTGGGCGCGGGAAAAGGTCGAGCAGCTGTACATCAAGCTGTCACGCAAGGCTTGAGGGTGCCGCGTCCCTGGCTGACCCTGGCCGCGCTGCTCGGCTGGACGGGGTTGGCGGTGCAGTTGTATCTGGTGCTGCTGGCGCGCTGGCAGGAGCAGGCCAGCTTGATCGGTGGCATGGTCAATCTGTTCGGCTATTTCACCGTGCTGAGCAACACCCTGGTGGCCACGGTACTGAGCCATGCGGCGTTCGGCCGTGAGACGGCGGCGCGGCGCTGGTTCCTGACGCCGGCGGTGAGTTCCGGTGTGCTGGTCAGTATCGTGCTGGTGGCAGTGGCCTACAGCCTGCTGCTTCGGCACCTGTGGCAACCCGAGGGTTGGCAGTGGCTGGCCGACGAACTGTTGCACGACGTGATGCCGCTGGTGTTCGTGCTGTACTGGTGTCTGGCGGTGCCCAAGGGGCGCTTGCGGCTATGGCACCTGGGCGCCTGGAGCCTGTACCCGCTGGTGTATTTCCTGTTTACCTTGTGGCGGGGGCATGAGATTGGGGTCTACCCCTATCCCTTTGTCGATGTGGCGAGCCTGGGGTATGGGCGGGTGCTGATCAATGCACTGGCGGTGTTGGCGGGGTTCTGGGGGATCGGGTTGCTGGTGATCGGGGTGGATCGGTGGTGGGGGCGGGTGAAGGGATGAGTCGGGACGAGTCGCTGCGACTCGTCCCGCGACAGGGCCGCATCGGTCTTACTGGCTACTCATCATCCGCAGTGCCCTCTGCGCGCCAGTAAGCAGCTGCCTTGAGCGCATCCTCGGCCACGCCCTTTTCCAGCAGCAAAGCCTTGGCCTGCCGGGTCAGGCCCTTCTCCAGCGCTACCCAGCCATACAGCCGGCCCTGCGGCAACGCCAGGTTTTTCACCAGGCCGAGCAGGTCCTCTGCCTGCCGACGTACCCAGATGACCTCCACCTGCGCCTTGCTCGGCAGCGGCTGGCGCTCCTGTTCATCCTCGATCTGGATGACCGCCAGCACCTGGCGTCCGGCCGGCAGCTCCTCGAGCCGTCGGGCAATCGCGGGGATGGCGGTTTCGTCGCCGATCAGCAGGTAGCTGTCGAAGATGTCCGGCACCACCATCGACGCGCGTGGGCCGGCGATATCGAGGTGCTGGCCCGGCGCGGCCTGGGCAGCCCAGGTCGAGGCAGGGCCGTCGCCATGCAAGACGAAGTCGATGTCCAGCTCCAGGGCGTCCAGGTCGATGCGCCGCGGTGTGTACTCGCGCATGGTCGGTCGTACGCCGCCGTCGCGGCCCAGGTTGCGGGCCTCGATCGCTTGTTGCTCCTCGGGCGTGCAGCCGAACAGCACCTTGACGTGGTCGTCCGTGCCCAGGCTGGTGAAGCCTGCCAGTTCCGCACCGCCCAGGGTGATACGGCGCATGCGCGGGGTCAGGTCGGTGACCCGCAGCACCTGCAGACGGCGTTGGCGGATCTCGTGGTTGACGCGATGAATGGTGTCGCTCATGGGGTTTTCTCCTGAACGGAATCGGTCGGCCCGCCTGCGATGGCCCTGGCCGTGTCGTTGAGCAGGCCGCGTACCCGCTCGATTTCCTCGGGTGTCCAGCGGCCGCTGTGCATGTGCAGGGCATGACGCAGATTGCCGACCGCCTCGTTGATCTCTGGCGGCCGGTCATGTCCGCGCAGGGCACGCTTGCTCAACTCGATGCGCATGCGTACGCCGTCGAGGGCGACGGCTTGTTCGGCGAGTGATTGGCGACCGACTTCGGTGATGACATAGAGGCGCTTGCTGCCCTGAATCTGGCCACTGATCAGCTCGGCTTCCTCAAGAAAGTTGAGGGTCGGGTAGATCACCCCGGGGCTGGGGCTGTAGCTGCCATCGAATAGCCCTTCGATCTGACGAATCAGGTCATAGCCGTGGCCGGGTTGCTCGGCGAGCATCGACAGCATCAGCAGTTTCAGATCGCCAGGGGCGAACACCCGCGGGCCGCGCTCACCGCGACCGGGGCGGCGCTCGAAAGGATCATGGGGGGCGTGGTCACGCATGAGGTGCAGGCTCCTTGTGTTTCGATATATCGCAAGATATTACTCAAGATATATCTAAACACAAGGCTTCAAATGCAGATGATTATCATCTGGTTTTTTGATGGGTGCCTTGCCTGTCAGTGCATCGCCAGTTGCGGCGCCTTGCATTCATTGGGGTTTCCCGGCTCCAGGTATGGCATGAGAATCGGCGCCATACCCTTGAGTACCTGCACGGGCAGTGCCGAGGTGAACTTGAACGACTCCGCCGTGCGTCCCGGCACGAAGGCGGTGAGCGTGCCGAAGTGGTTGTCGCCGAGGAAGAACACGAAGGTGGCAGTGCGGTTCAGCGAGCGTGAGCCGATCAGCCGTCCGCCGGCGCCGTAGCTCTGCAGGCGGTTGTCACCCGTCCCGGTCTTGCCACCCATCACCAGCGAGGTACCGTCGTGCAGCTTGAAGCTGCCGGAAATACGCCGCGCCGTACCGGCATCGACCACCTGCGACATCGCGCCTTTCAGGGCCCGCGCCACTTCCACCTTGAGGATTCGTTGGCCGCGGTCGGGGTCGCTGATCAGTTTGGTTTCATAGGGGGTGCCGGCCGCAAAGTGCAAGGTGTCGATGCGCAGGGTCGGCAGGCGTACGCCATCGTTCTGGATGATGCCTACCAGTTCGGACAGCGCCGCAGGGCGGTCGCCCGAGCTGCCAATGGCCGTGGCCAGTGACGGTACCAGGTGATCGAAGGGGTAGCCGACGCGCTTCCAGCGCTGGTGGATGTCGAGAAACGCCTCGATTTCGACCATGGTGCGGATGCGGCTGTCACGGGCGCCCTGGTGACGGCTCTTGAACAACCAGCTGTACACCTCCTGACGCTCGAAGCGGCTGGCGTTGACCATCTCGGTGGGGGTGGCGCCAGGGTTTTTCAGCAGGTAGCCGAGCAGCCACAAGTCCAGAGGGTGGACCTTGGCGATGAAACCCTGATCGGGCAAGTCGTACTTGCCTGGACCGTAGGCGGCGTACATTTCAGAAAGGCGGCCGTCGTTGAGCTTGGCCATGGCGGCCTTGTCCTTGGCGCTGTGCGCGCGGACGAAGGCGTTGAAGGTTTCCTGGCCGGCCTCGGGGAACAGGTAGCGGTGCACCGCCGCCAGGCGCTGGGGGGTGACGCGCATGCTGTCGAGGAAGGTGTCCAGGCGTTGCTGGGAGGTCTTGCGCTGGTACTTGCGCCAGAAGCGCATCAGGTAATTGGTGCCCTCGCGGTCGGCGAAGCGCGCCAGGTACTCCTGGCGGCGCGGGTCGGCGTCATCCTTGAGCAGTGGTTCGCGGTTGTAGGGTTGCTGGTAGGTGACGTAGCGCACCAGGTCGCGCATCAGGCGGATGAACGGCAGGTTGATCGACTCGCGCAATGCGTCCTTGAGGGTTGGGTTGCGGCCGTTGTCCTCCTTGCGGAAGTTGTTGAACACGTGCATGCCACCACCGGTGAAAAATGCCTCGCCGGTATTGGCCGAGTACTTGCGCTCCAGCGCGGCGTCGAGCATGGCGTCGAGGTTCTGGTTCTTGCTGTTCAGCATCAGCCATTCCAGTGACCACTGGGTGATGCGGTCCAGGTCGGCTACCTCCACTTTCTTGAGCTCGGCTACCGGCTTGCCGGCGTACTTGTCGTGCAGCTCGGCGACGATTTCAAGGTAGGTGGTCAGCACCCGCAGCTTGGCGGTCGAACCCAGTTCCAGCTTGCTGCCCTCGTTGATGTCGAACGGCTGGTTGGTGCTGTCGGTCTGCACCCGAACCCGCGAGCCGTCGGCGGTGCGCTCGAACAGGGTGAAGCTGTAGCTGACCTGGTCGGTGGTCTTGCTGGTCAGCAGGCGCTCGCCGATCAGGCCCATCTGCGCGGCGAACTCGGGGTCGGCGAGGTTCTTCAGGTACTGGCTGACCTGGGTCTGCAAGTCGGCTTGCAGGGTGCTTGTGGCGGAGAGGTCGAGGCGATCGAGGTCGTACAGCGGGCGGTTGAGCATGGCTGCCAGGCGGTTACGGGCCAGGCTGATGCCCTTGTTGGTGATGATCGGCACGATGGTCGGCTGAGCCACCCAGTCGCGGTACACCGCCTTGCTGGCCAGCGCGGCGTCGGCCAGCGGGCGATCGATGATGCCGTTGGCAGCGAGCACGCGGATATGCGAGTCGGTGAGCTCGGCCAGCTCGACGCGGCCTTTGGACAGGTAATGCGAAGGCCGACGCTGGGCAATCATCAGTGACAGCACTTCACGCAGCGCCAGGCCGCGAGCGGCCATGCTCTGGGCGTCGGTTTCGGTCGCGGTGAGCGCCTTGTTCACCTCGGCGAAGTCTGCGCCGTACCAGACCCGTAGCCCTTCGGCCATGCCATGCACTTCACCGTGCCCGGGTACCGCCGAGAGCGGCACGCTGTTCAGGTAGTCGCGCACGATGCGCTGGCGCGCCTCGGTGGTGTCCGGCCCGCCCTGATAGGCGCGCACGCTGGCAGAAATCATCTGGCGGATCTTCTCGGCGCCGTTGACCGTCAGGCCGTCCGGCGAGTGCCGGTATTTTTCCAACTGTGTCGCCAGGGTGCTGCCGCCCGCTGACTGGCCGGGCAGGGCCAGGTACTTGGCGACCTGGCTGTAGGCCGCCTTGGCGAAGCGTGGCCAGTCTACCGCTGGGTTGTTCTGCGGGTCCTTGCTGTCGAGCAGGTCGCGGTTCTCGATGAACAGCAGGCTGTTGACGATCACCGGCGGGATCGAGGCGAAGTCGTCGTACAGGTGCTGGGGGTAGTGGTACTGGTAGAGGGTGTCGCCGCGGCAGTCGGTGATCGACAGGCCGGCCTGGATCTTCTCGACGTAGGGCACGAACAGGCCGTGGTCGACATAGCGCATCAGTGCCGGGGAGAAACGCACCTGCTCGCTGATCAGGTAGTCGCGCTTGAGCAGGCGCGGCAGGAACTGACCCAGGGCGCTGTAGCCCAGGCGCTTGTCGAAGGGGCCGTCGCCTGGGTAGACGATCGCGTCGCTCGGCCCGCGCTCCAGCGAGTAGGTGAGGGTGCTGGCCAGGCGGCTGAATTCACGCGATTGCAGGTCCGAGCTCTGCACCTCCTCATAGACGGCAAAGCCCACCGCCACCATGGCCACCAGCACGATCAGGATGATCAGTCGCCACCACAACCGACGCTGACGAGGTGGCTTCGGCTGTGGTGGCTCGGCCAGAGGTGCTTCGGGTGCTTCCGTTCTGGTCTGTTCCGATTGCCACAGTGCGCCCATAGAGTTCAGTCCGGCCAAGTATTTTCGTCTTGCTTGTCTGAAGCTTAGACGCTGGCCGGACTTGGTGAAAAAATTGTGAGGGCGATGATCGGTGTATTCGGATCAGGCTGCGGCTTCGCTGTGCGGCTCGAAACTGTCGGCGCGCGCCAACTGCCACATCCGCGAGTAGAACTGCCCGTCCACCTCGCCGGTCAGTAGTTCGCCGGGCTTGAGGAACACGTGCATCTGCGAGAACAGCTTGATCTCGGTGGCGGAAATACGCCGCACCAGGTGCTTGGCCTCCACTTGCGCGGGATGCTCGAGGCCTGCAGCGGCCAGCATTTCGGCCAGGGCGCGCAGGGTGTTGTGGTGGAAGTTGAGCACCCGCTGGGCCTTGTCGGGCACCACCAGTGCGCGCTGGCGCAGGGCGTCCTGGGTAGCAACGCCGGTCGGGCACTTGTTGGTGTGGCAGCTCTGCGACTGGATGCAGCCGATGGCGAACATGAAGCCGCGTGCAGAGTTGGCCCAGTCGGCGCCGATAGCCAGCACGCTGGCGATGTCGAAGGCACTGACGATCTTGCCACTGGCGCCGAGCTTGATCTTGTCGCGCAGGTTCAGGCCAACCAGGGTGTTGTGCACGAACAGCAAGCCCTCGCGCAGGGGGACGCCGATGTGGTCGGTGAACTCCACGGGCGCGGCGCCGGTACCGCCCTCCTTGCCGTCGACGACGATGAAGTCGGGCAGGATGCCGGTTTCCAGCATGGCCTTGGCGATGCCCATGAATTCCCACGGATGGCCCAGGCAGAACTTGAAGCCCACCGGCTTGCCGCCGGACAGCTCACGCAACTGGGCGATGAACTGCATCATTTCGATGGGCGTGGAGAACGCGCTGTGGCGAGACGGCGAGATGCAGTCCTCGCCCATGACGATGCCGCGGGTGTCGGCGATTTCCTGGGTCACCTTGTGCTTGGGCAGAATGCCGCCGTGGCCGGGCTTGGCGCCCTGGCTCATCTTGATTTCGATCATCCGCACCTGTGGGTTGGCGGCCTGCTCGGCGAAGCGCGCGGGGTCGAAGCGTCCGTCCGCGGTACGGCAGCCGAAGTAGCCGCTGCCCAGTTCCCAGACCAGGTCGCCACCGTGCTCGCGGTGGTAGGGGCTGATGCTGCCTTCGCCGGTGTCATGGGCGAAGTTGCCGAGCCGGGCACCTTCGTTGAGGGCACGGATGGCATTGGCACTGAGCGAACCGAAGCTCATGGCCGAGATGTTGAAGATCGATGCCGAGTAAGGCTGGCTGCACTGCGGGCCACCGACGGTGATGCGGAAACCTGTCGGGTCGGCCAGTGGCGCGGGGCGCATGGAGTGGCCGATGAACTCGAAACCCGACTCATACACATCGATCAGGGTGCCGAAGGGTTTGTCGGAGGCTTCGTTCTTGGCGCGGGCGTACACCAGCGAGCGCTGGGCGCGGGAGAAGGGCAGGGCATCGCTGTCGGATTCGAGCAGGTACTGGCGGATCTCCGGGCGAATGCCTTCGACCAGGTAGCGAATGTTGCCCAGAATCGGGTAGTTGCGGCGTACCGCATGGCGTTTCTGCAGCAGGTCGAACAGGCCGATCAGGCTGAGCACGGCGGTGGTCAGGGTAAAGGGCCACAGCCATTCGTGGTGCAGGAAGGGAAGGCTGGCCAAGGTGAACAGCACGCAGGCGGCGAACACGGCGTAACGGCTGAGGAGTGACAGACTCATGCGAAAATCCTTGCGAATGCTTCGGTCAATCAGGCTCAGGGGCCTGGGCAAACCCCGACCATAGCCCGGTAGGGTGACAAATGGCCAGCGGACGAAAGGCGAGGGAAAATGAAATTTCGGGTATCGAAAATCATTCTCAATATAGTATGTTATAAAGTATCAATTAATGACCGAGGTGATTTTCATGAAAGCAGGTATCCATCCCGAATATCGTCCCGTGCTGTTCCACGACACGGCGGCGGATGTGTTCTTTCTGATCGGATCGACCGTGGAAACGGATCGCACCCAGGTTCACAGCGACGGCCAGACCTACCCCTACGTGGCGCTGGATGTGTCCAGTGCATCGCACCCGGTTTACACCGGTCAGCAGCGCAAAACGACTGTCGAGGGGCGAGTGGCCGGGTTCAACAAGCGTTTTGCAGGGTTTGCCGCGAAGGTTTAGGTGCGCTCAGTTGTCGCGCAACAGGCGCTGGCGCCAGGTTTGCTGTTCCTCGGCCGGTCCCTCGATCAGAAACCGGTAGTTGCCCGCGATCCGCACTGCCACCGGCACGCCGTCGCGATACAGCAGGCGGTTGCCCCCCGCAGCCGGTAGCTTGCTACCAGGCAGCAGGGTGCCGACCAGGTTCAATGGATCGCTGGCGCTGACCACCACCAGCGCCCCGTCCACTTCCCGCCGCCGCACCTGGCGCAATAACCCCACGGCTTCGGGCAGGGCGAACTGTTCGCCGGCCAGCCCGGCAATGAACCGCCCGCCACGGATTTCCCCGCGTGCCTCCAGCCGGTGATAGCAGCGCAGGAGTTCGCGCCATGGCGGTAGTGCTGCGCTTTCGCGTTCCAGCAGGCGCCAGCAGATCACCCCATAACGACGCAACAGGCTGCGGGCTATATGTTCCAGGCGCTGGTCGCTGTCCTGTTCGCCAGCACTGCGCCGCAGCAGCGCCCAGCGTCCGGCCTGCACCATGCTGCTGGACAGCGGTGGATGACCGCGACGGCTATTGCGTGACGAACGTTTGGCCGCTGGCGTTATCAGGCTGCGCAGACCGCTGAAGCTGTCGGCGGCCGCCAGCCCCGAGCCGACCAGTTCCTGCAGGGCGTTTTCCAGCTCGCTGGGCAGCAGGCGGGCTTGCTCGGCCAGTTCGTCGAAGAACAGCGCGCCATGGGCCTGCAAAGCCTGGTGCACGCGCTGTGCCCGTGCGCCGAGCGCCTCGGGCGACGGGATGCTGGCCAGGCTGCGCCACAGGGCGAGGTGTTCGCGCGGCAGAAGCACCAGCGGCGTGCTAGACAGGGTACTGCTCGACACACTGGCGGCCAGCCGCGTCCAGGCCCACTGGCCACTGCGACAGGCGTCGTCAAGCCAGTGCGGGCTGTAGTCCTTGATCCGCGCAGGCAACAGCTCCGCCTCCCAGGCCCCGGCGGCGCAGGGGAAGCCCTCGAGCTGTCCGAGCACCTGCGCTACCGCCTGCGGCCCGCGCAGGCGTTCCTCCTGGCTCAGGTGCTGCCAGTCGAACTGAAAACGCATGAAATCCTGCAGGCTGACCGGTTCGATCTCCCGGCGCAGGCGCTTGACGGTATAGCGGTGAATGCGTGCCAGCAGGTGACGCTCGCACCATTGCAGCGGCGGCTGACCTGGGCTGAAGTGCCCGCGCAAGACATAGCCTTCGCGCTCCAGCCGCGCCAACGCCTGCTCGACGTCGCTCTCGCTGCGGCTCAATGGCGTGGCGATCTGCGCCAGGGTGAGTGGGCCGAAGGCGCTCAGGCGGCCACGCAGCAGATCGCTCAAGGCGCTATCCGCATCGACGACCTGGTCGAAGCCGGGCAATGGCTGCAGGGCAGGGGCGAGCGAAGCGTCGGGGTACAGCGTGGTCATCGACCTCAGGCGCTCGCGAGCCAGCCACAGCGGCTGGCCGCAGGTGTCCAGACGGCAGGCACGGCCAGCGTCTGCCAACTGCCCGAGCAGGGCTGCCCAGCCATCGTTGGCTTGCACCTCGGCTTGCGTGATCGTGCCCAGGCTCATCAGCGCCTCGTGCATTTCGTCGAGGTTGAGCGGTCTTGGCCAGGCTTCATCCGCGACCGCACTGATCGCATCGGCATCCAGCGCGCCGAGGTCGTCGCCGCTGCGCACTTCGTTCCAACGTCGGTTGAGCACCGCTTGGGTACGGCGTTCCTCCAGCGGTGCGTCGTCGAGAAACGCATAGGGACGAGCATTGAGGATGGCCGCGGCCAGCGGTGAGGGGGCGGGCAGGTCGCGGCTAAGCAGGCGCACCTCGCCGCTTTCCATGCGCCGCAGCAGTGCCAGCCAGCCCTCGCTGTCCATGGCGTCGTGCAGACAATCGTCGAGGGTCTGTTGCACCAGCGGATGGTCGGGAATCTGGCGCTCGCCGACGATGTTTTCAAGGCAGGCGATCTGGTCGGGGAACACTGTGGCGACCAGGTCTTCGCTCTTCATCCGCTGGATCTGCGGCGCTACCTTGCGCCCTCCGATGAAGCGCGGCAGGGCCATCGCCACGGCCGCGTTCCAGCGCCAACGCACACCAAACAGCGGCGCGTCGAGCAGTGCCTGGACCAGCACCTGCTCGGCGGTGCGGCTCGACAGGTAGCGCCACACTTCATCGAGGTCGAAGCTGTGGCTGGTGGACAGCGACAGCACGATCGCATCTTCGCTGGCCGCCGCCTGCAATTCGAAATTGAAGGTGCGGCAGAAGCGTTTGCGCAGGGCCAGGCCCCAGGCGCGGTTGATGCGGCTGCCGTAGGGGGAGTGGATGATCAGTTGGGTGCCGCCGGACTCGTCGAAAAAGCGCTCCATCACCAGTGTCTGCTGCGACGGCAGGGCGCCCAGCACTTGCTGGGTACGGCCCAGGTAGTCGAGCAACTGGCTGGCGCTGTCGTCGTCCAGCACATAGTCGGCTTGCAGCCACCGCAGCACGCGGGACTGGTCGCCTGCATGCTGCTGCAGCTGCTCATCGAGACGTGCCTGCAGGCGCGCGACTGCGGTGGACAATTCGTCACTGCGCCCCGGCGCTTCACCGAGCCAGAAGGGAATGGTCGGCGGCAGGCCATGGGCATCCTCGACCCGTACCCGCCCGGGCTCCACGCGCAGGATGCGATAGGAGGCGTTGCCCAGCTGGAAGATATCGCCGGCGATGCTTTCCACCGCGAAGTCTTCATTGACGCTGCCGATGTTCAGTGCCTGGGGTTCGAGCAGCACGCTGTAGTCGGCAGTCTCGGGGATGGTACCTCCGCTGGTCAGGGCAGTGAGCTGGCTGCCGCGACGTCCACGCAGGGTGCCATTCACTGCGTCGCGATGCAGGTAGGCGCTGCGTACACCCTGGCGGCCGTTGTAACCCTCGGCGAGCATCTGCAGCAGGGCCTGGTAATGCGCCTGGTCAAGCCCTGCATAGGGCATCGCGGCGCGCAGGCAGTCGAACAACGCCTGCTCTGGCCAAGGCTGGTTGCTGACTTCGGCGATGATCTGCTGGGCCAGTACATCCAGTGGCGCGTTGGGGATGTGCAGCAGGTCCAGCTCGCCCCGGCGCACGCAGTCGAGCAGGGCCACGCATTCGATCAGGTCGTCACGCGAGGTAGGGAACAGTCGGCCCTTGGGAATGCCATCGACCTGGTGCCCCGAGCGGCCGACGCGTTGCAGGAAGGCGGCAATGGAGCCGGGCGAGGCTATCTGGCACACCAGGTCGACGTCGCCGATATCGATGCCCAGCTCCAACGACGCGGTAGCTACCAGCATCCGCAGACCACCAGCCTTCAGGCGCTGTTCGGCTGACAGGCGATGCTCCTTGGCCAGGCTGCCATGGTGGGCGGCGACTGCGTCCTGGCCCAGGCGCTCGCTCAGGTGCCGGGTCAGGCGTTCGGCCAGGCGCCGGGTGTTGACGAACACCAGCGTGGTGCGGTGTTCGCGGGCCAGGGCAGCGAGTCGGTCGTAGAGCAGTTCCCAGACATCCGTGGCCATCACCGCACCCAGCGGCACGGGCGGCACCTCGATGGCCAGGTCGCGCTCGCGGCTGTGGCCGACATCGACGATGGCGCAGGGCCGCTGATGCCCGACCAGGAACTGCGCCACCCGCTCGACCGGGCGCTGCGTGGCCGACAGGCCGATGCGGCGCAACGATCGGCCGCACAGGGCTTGCAGGCGCTCCAGGGTCAGTGCCAGGTGGCAGCCGCGCTTGTTGCCGGCCAGGGCGTGGATCTCGTCGACGATCACCGTGTGCACCTGATTCAGCCCGGCACGACCCGAGGCCGAACCGAGCAGTACGTACAGCGATTCAGGCGTTGTCACCAGGATGTGCGGTGCGCGTTTGCGCATGGCTGCGCGGTCTTTTTGCGGTGTATCGCCGGTGCGCACGGCGGTGGTGATGTGTGGTGCTTTCAGGTCTTGCTCGGCGAGTGCCTGGGCGATGCCTTCGAGAGGCGCCTGGAGATTGAGGCGAATGTCGTTGGACAACGCCTTGAGCGGTGAAACGTAGATCACCTGGGTTTGCGCGGGCAGCTCGCCGTCGTGCTCCAGACCTTGGCGAAACAGTTCGTCCAGCACTGCGAGAAAGGCGCTGAGGGTCTTGCCCGAGCCGGTCGGAGCGGCCAGCAGCATCGACTGGCCGGCGTGGATCAGCGGCCAGGCGCGGGCCTGGGCGTCGGTGACGGTGGCGAAGCGTTGCCGGAACCAGGTGCCGACGGCGGGGTGGAACAGGTCGAGCACCGGGTGCTGCTGTGCGGGCAGGTTCATGCAGTGTTTATGGCGTTTGGCGAGGTGGTTGGCAAGGGGCCGTTCGTCCGGCTTAGGGCGGAGTTGGCGTTTGCCCCGGTAAACCCGCTCAGAGCGCGCTGCATCAGGTATCCTCGCCAGCCTCTGTCCAGGAATGCCCCCATGACCAAGACTATCCATATCGCCGCCGCCCTGCTCATCGACCCGGCGGGCCGTACCTTGCTGGTACGCAAGCGCGGCACCCAGGCCTTCATGCAACCGGGTGGCAAGATCGATGCCGGTGAAACGCCGGTCCAGGCGCTGGTGCGCGAGCTGCACGAAGAGCTGGGCGTGCGCATCGACCCCGAGCAGGCCGTGCACCTCGGCCGTTTCAGCGCTCCGGCGGCCAACGAGCCGGGTTTTGAAGTACAGGCCGAGCTGTTTCGCGTCGAATGCGCCGAGGCGGTGATCCCGGCCGCGGAAATCGACGAAGTTCACTGGCTGGCGGCCGATCAGGCGCCAACCCTGGCACTGGCCCCCTTGACCCGTGACCTGATCCTGCCGCTGTGGCGTGAGGGCCTCAGCGCACCGCGCTGACACCGTCGAGGGTGGCGAACGAGGTATCCTTGGCGGTCAGCAGGAAATCACGCATGTACGGCGCATCGAGCATGTCGGTGCGCACTGCGGCATAGAGCGTGGCGAACAGGCCTTTCTCGCCCAGGCGCTTGCCCTTCACGTAGCCGCGCGAGCTGTACTCGTGCAATGCCCAGTGCGGCATGCCGCACACCCCGCGACCGCTGGCGACCAACTGCATCATCATCACTGTCAGCTCCGAGGTGCGCACCGCGGCCGGTTCGATATCGGCCGGCTCGAGAAAGCGGGTGAAGATGTCCAGGCGATCACGCTCCACCGGGTAGGTGATGAGGGTCTGGTCGGCCAGGTCGTCCGGAACGATGTAGGGCTTGCTCGCCAACGAGTGCTGGTTTGCCACCGCAAGCATGGCTTCGTAGGTGAACAGCGGCACGTAGGTGATGCCAGCCAGGTCCAGCGGGTCGGAGGTCACCACCAGGTCGAGATCGCCCCGGGCCAGTGCAGGCAAGGGGGCGAAGGCAAAGCCCGAGGCCAGGTCCAGCTCCACCTCCGGCCAGGCATCGCGGAACTGGTCGATGGTCGGCATCAGCCATTGGAAGCAGCTGTGGCACTCGATGGCCATGTGCAGGCGGCCCGCGGTACCGCCGGCGAGACGGGCGATGTCGCGTTCGGCGCCACGCAGCAGCGGCAGGGTGGCGTCGGCCAGTTGCAGCAGGCGCAGGCCGGCACTGGTGAAGCGGATCGGCTTGGTCTTGCGCACGAACAGTTGCATCCCCAGGCGCTCTTCCAGCTCCTTGAACTGGTGCGACAGCGCCGACTGGGTCAGGTGCAGGCGCTCGGCGGCCTCCACCAGGCTGTCGGCTTCGCGCAGGGCATGAAGGGTTTTCAGGTGACGGATTTCCAGCACTTGCAACTCCGGGAGAAACACTTGGTAAAAGATCGATTGGGTTGAGTTTCTCTCATGTTGCTGTGCCTGTCGACAGCACCCTGCAGATGACCGTTCGGCGACATTAATCAAACTGTCACGCAACTGTGGCAGCGCCACCGAAGGGATTTCATCAGACTCGCGCTCTACTGGGGATTTGCATTCTGGTGTTTCCTTCCATGCGGGTTTTTCTGATCTTCTTTCTTTTGTTGTGCGGGGCACCGACAGGTT
This sequence comes from Pseudomonas sp. S44, assembly GCF_016624805.1. Taxonomy (NCBI): domain Bacteria; kingdom Pseudomonadati; phylum Pseudomonadota; class Gammaproteobacteria; order Pseudomonadales; family Pseudomonadaceae; genus Pseudomonas; species Pseudomonas sp. S44. The sequence goes on along the minus strand of NZ_JACVTY010000020.1, from coordinate 92,143 downwards.
TCGCCGCCGGCCGGTGCGATGCCCATGTGCCGGTGCAGCGAGCCGAGCTGGGTGAGTTGAGCCTGGTCTACCAGAGCGTTGGTGCGCCGGGGGATCCGGCACTGCTGCTGGTCATGGGCCTGGGCGGGCAATTGATCCACTGGCCGGATGATGTGGTCGAGGCCTTGTGTCGCCAAGGTTTTCGGGTCATCCGGTATGACAACCGCGATGTTGGCCTGTCGCGCTGGAACCAGGCACCGGCTTCGGCCAACCTCACCGTCGAGTTGCTGCGCTACAAGCTTGGCCTGCCAGTGGCGGCGCCCTACAGCCTGACTGACATGGCCGGTGACGGTCTGCACCTGATGGATGAGCTCGGGATCGAGCAGTTCCATGTATTGGGGGTCAGCATGGGCGGGATGATCGCCCAGCACCTTGCTGCCATGGCGCCGCAGCGTGTGCGCAGCCTGACGCTGGTCATGTCCAGCTCCGGTGCCGAAGGCTTGCCGGCGCCGAATCCTGCGTTGGTGCAGTTGCTGGCGCGGCGTAGTGCACCGAGCCGTGAAGTGGCGCTGGAGCAGCAGGCCGACTTGCTGGCGGCTCTGGGCAGCCCGACGGTGCACGATGATCGCGCGGTGCTGTTGCAGCAGGCGGCGTTGGCCTATGACCGGGCGTTCAATCCGGAGGGGGTCAAGCGCCAGATCATGGCGATCCTGGCGGAGCCGAGCCGGGTGGCGCTGCTCAACCAGTTGCGTGTGCCTACGCTGGTCGTGCATGGCACGGCCGACCCGCTGCTCCCGGTGATGCATGGGGTGCACCTGGCGGCGCACATCCAGGGCAGCCAGTTACGCTTGATTCCGGGGTTGGCGCACCGCTTCCAGGAGCCGTTCAAGGCGCCGTTGCTGGCGGCGGTGCTGCCCTATCTGAAGGCGCATCGTCAGGATGCGACGCACCTGGCAGGGCTTTGAGTCGGGTGGCGCTGAGCCCTGTCAACCCAACCCGTACTTCTTCACCTTGTCGAACAACGTCGTCTTGGCCATGCCCAGCTCCTGGCTGGCCTGGCTGAGGTTGCCGCCAGTGCGCTGCAAGGCATCACTGAGCAGGTTGCGTTCGAACGCTTCCACCGCCTCGGCAAAGCCCAGCCCCTGGCTCGCACTGCCACCGGCCTTCTTGAACGCCGGCAAGCCCAGCGCATAGCGCTCGGCGACGTTGCGCAGCTCGCGCACATTGCCCGGCCAGTCATGAGCCATGAGCCGCGACAATGTCTGGCTGTCCAGCTCGGGAACTTCGCGGTCGAAGCGTAGCGCCGATTGCTGCAGGAAATGCTCGAACAACTGCAGTACGTCCTCGCGGCGTTCGCGCAACGGCGGCAACTCGAGCGTAACCACATTGAGGCGATAGTACAGGTCGCTGCGGAACTGCCCGGCCTGGCCCATGGCGTCCAGGTCCGACTTGGTGGCAGCGATCACCCGGCAGTCCACCGGGATGCTCTGGTTCGAGCCCAGGCGCTCGAGAGTGCGCTCCTGCAAGACGCGCAGCAGCTTGATCTGCAGGTTGATCGGCATGCTCTCGACTTCATCGAGGAACAGTGTCCCGCCATTGGCATGCTCGATCTTGCCGATCCGCCGTTTGCCCGCGCCGGTGAACGCGTTGGCTTCATGGCCGAAGATTTCGCTCTCGAACAGGTTTTCCGGCAGGCCGCCGCAGTTCAAGGCCACGAAGGGGGCTGTCTGGCGCCGGCTGAAATCGTGCAGGCAACGGGCGACCAGTTCCTTGCCTGTGCCGGTCTCGCCTTCGATCAGTACGTTGGCCGAGGTGTCGGCGACGTTGGCGATCAGTTCGCGCAGGTTCTGCATGGCAGGCGAGCGGCCGATGATCCGTCCTTCCAGCGAGCTGTGACCGGCCAGTTGCCGGCGCAGGGCGACCACTTCGCGCGACAGGCCGCGTTGCTCCAGCGCCCGGCGTACCACATCGACCAGTCGCTCTGGCGAGAACGGCTTCTCCATGAAGTCGTAGGCGCCGTTGCGCATGGCGCCGACGGCCATGTCGATGTCGCCGTGGCCGGTGATCAGCACCACCGGCAGGCTGCGGTCGCGGGCCTTGAGGCGATTGAGCAGCTCCAGGCCGTCGATGCCCGGCAGGCGAATGTCGCTGACGACGATCCCGGCGAAATCGTCACCGATTCGCTCCAAGGCCTGTTCGGCGCTGCCGACGCCTTCGCAAGCGATATCCTCGAGCGCCAGCGCCTGCTGGCAACCGAGCAGCACGTGGGGGTCGTCTTCGACGATCAGGACAGTCAAGGGTGCTTGGTTCATGGGGACCCTTCGTTCATGGGGCATCGGCCGAGTCTGTGGGGGAGGTGACCAGGGGCAGGGTGAGGATGAAGGCTGTGCCGCCGCCAGCGGGATGCTCGACGCTCAAGGTGCCCTTGGCGGCTGTGGCGAGGCTGGCCGACAAGGTCAGGCCCAGGCCCAGGCCATGCTCGCCCGGTTTGGTGGTGAAGAACGGTTCGAACAGGTGCTTGCGGGCCTCGATGTCAATGCCGTGGCCGTTGTCGCGAACCCGCAGGCGGTATCTGTCGCCTGCCAGTTCGCCTTCCAGCCACAGCTGCGGCTGGGGTTGGGCGGTCATGGCGTCGAGGGCGTTGCCAAGCAGGTTGACCAGGATCTGTTCCAGGCGCGTCTGGTCGATCGCCAGCGGCTGGTCATCGAATTGGCGATGCAATTGCAGGTTGCACGCGCCGATGCGGTTGCCGAGTACCTGCAGGGACGCTTCCACCGCCTTGCCCAGCGAGGCGCGGCCGCTGTCCTCGCCACGCCGGGCGAAGGAGCGCAGGCTGGCGGTGATGCGCCCCATGCGGTCGATCAGGTCGTTCATGGTGCGCAGGTTGGTGCTGGCGGTCTCGAAGGCTCCGCGTTCGAGGAAGCGCACGGTATTGCCCGACAGGGTACGCAGTGCCGCCAGCGGCTGGTTCAGCTCATGGGCGATGCTGGTCGACATCTGCCCGATGGCTGCCAGCTTGCCGGCCTGGACCAACTCGTCCTGGGCATGGCGCAGGGTCTGCTCGGCGTGACGTCGTTCGCGGATCTGCCCCTTGAGTCGTTCGTTGCTGGCACGCAGGTCGGCGGTACGTTCGGTGATCCGCCGCTCCAGCAGGCTATTGGCTTCTTCCAAGGCTTCGCGGGCGGCCAGGCGCGTGGCGATCACCTTGCGCCGCTCGTTCCAGGCGATGCCGAGGATTGCCAGAAGGGCGAACGCAACGCCGACCAGGATGCCCTGGACCATCGACTCGCGATGCAGATCCTGCAGTGGGGTGAGCAGGGTGAAGTGCCAGGGGGTGTCAGCCAGGCGCCGGGTCTGGGCCAGGTAGGCGACTTCACGCACTTTGCCCTGGGCGGTTTCGCTGTTGGCCGGGAAGGTCAGTTTTTCTACACCATCGCCCAGCGTCTCGCGGGCCAGCGGTTGCAGTTCGTTGAGTGGCCACCAGTAGTATTGCAGGCTGCGCGCCAGCTCTTCCTTGATCTGCGGGGTAAGCGGGCGCACCGACTTCAACCGCCGGGCGGGGTCGCTGGAAAGGATGATGATGCCGTTCTCGTCGCTGACGAATGCTTCGAGGCGGGCGCGTTGCCAGCGCTCTTCCAGGGTGTCCAGGCGGACCTTGATCACCGCGACGCCGATGATCTTGCCGTGCTCTTCCAGGCCATGGGCCAGATAGTAGCCGGCTTCCCCGGTGGTGCTGCCGATGCCGTAGAAACGCCCAGGCTGACCGCGCACGGCGTCCTGGAAATAGGCGCGGAAGGCCAGGTCTTCCCCCAGGAAGGAGTCGGCGTCGCGCCAGTTGCTGGTGGCCTGCACCCGGCCGCTGGTGTCCAGGACGTAGATCGCCCGGCTGCGGCTGCGGCGGTTCAGGCCTTCGAGGTATTCGTTGACGACCTGCCGCGAGCCGCCGTCAGGTTCGGCGAGCAGTTGCGAGACGCTGTCTTCGAGCTCCAGCAGACTCGGCAGGTAGGTGTACTTGCTGATTTCGCTTTCGACCGTGCGCGCGTGCAGCTCGAGCTGGCGCTCGCCGTTCTCGCTCAGGGCGCGGATGCCGTTGTTTTCGCTGATCATGTAGCCGACCAGGCCCAGACCGACCATCAGCAGGACGATCAGTGGTGGGAGGAACAGTTGGCGGATCAGGCGGGATTTCACGGCAGGCTTGGCAGGGCGAAGTAGCGAAGGATCGCATTTCATCACAGTGGCCTTGTCACGACCAGCGTCCGCTGCCCTGGCAGGCAGCGGACACCGGGATCATCAGTGCTGCAGGATCTTGCTGAGGAAGTGCTGGGTGCGTTCGTGGCGACCTTCGGGGTTGCCGAAGAAGTCTTCCTTCTGGCAGTCCTCGATGATGTTGCCCTTGTCCATGAAGATCACCCGGTTGGCGACCTTGCGGGCGAAGCCCATTTCGTGGGTCACGCACATCATGGTCATGCCCTCATGGGCGAGCTCGACCATCACGTCCAGTACTTCGTTGACCATTTCCGGGTCCAGTGCCGAGGTCGGTTCGTCGAACAGCATGACGATCGGGTCCATCGACAGGGCGCGGGCGATCGCCACGCGCTGCTGCTGGCCGCCGGAGAGCTGGCCGGGGTGTTTCTTGGCATGGGCGCCGAGGCCTACGCGCTCGAGCAAGGCCAGGCCTTTCTTGGTGGCTTCCGCCTCGCTGCGGCCGAGCACCTTGCGCTGGGCGATGGTCAGGTTTTCGGTGATCGACAGGTGCGGGAACAGCTCGAAGTGCTGGAATACCATGCCCACCCGCGAACGCAGTTTGGGCAGGTTGGTCTTCGGATCGGCGATCGAAGTGCCGTCGACCACGATGTCGCCCTTCTGGAACGGCTCCAGCGCGTTGACGCACTTGATCAGGGTGGACTTGCCCGAGCCGGATGGGCCGCAGACCACCACCACTTCACCTTTCTTGACCTCGGTGGTGCAATCGGTCAGCACCTGGAAGTCCCCGTACCACTTGTTGACGTTCTTGATGGAAATCATACGGCGATCCTTTTTTGCAGACGCTTGACCAACCAGGAAGCGGAGAAACTGATGAGGAAGTACACGACGCCGGCAAAGATCAGGAACTCGTGGGAGCGCCCGATGATGTCGCCGTTGGAGCGTGCCGAGTTGAGGAAGTCCACCAGGCCCACGGTGTAGACCAGCGAGGTGTCCTGGAACAGGATGATGCTCTGCTGCAGCAGCAGCGGGGTCATCTTGCGGAACGCCTGGGGCAGGATGATCAGGCGCATGCACTGGCCGTAGGTCATGCCCAGTGCCTGCGCGGCGCCCATCTGGCCCTTGGAGATCGATTGCACGCCCGCACGCACGATTTCGCAGAAGTAGGCCGCCTCGAACATCATGAAGGCCACGACGCAGGAGGTGAACGCGCCGATCGGGGTGTCTTCGCCGGTAATCCAGCGCAGGACGAAGGGCACGGCCAGGTAGAACCAGGTGATCACCAGCAGCAGCGGGATGGAGCGGAAGTAGTTGACGTAGGCGCCGGCGATATTGGCCAGCAGCTTGCTCGACGACAACCGCATCAGCGCCAGGACGGTCCCCAGCGCGATACCACCGACCACACCCATGACCATCAGTTGCAAGGTCATGACCATGCCGTCCCACAGGGCGGGCAGGGCAGGGATGATTTCGCTGAAATCCATGTCCATTACTTACCTCCCACGGAAATCAGGCCAGGCACGGCAACTTTCTTCTCGACCATGCGCATCAGCAGCATCAGGCCCATGTTCAGGGTGAAGTAGATCAGCGTGGCCAGGGTGAAGGCCTCGAACAGGTTGGCGGAGAACTCGGCGGTCTGCTTGGTCTGGGCCAGCAGCTCCATCAAGCCGATCAGCGACGCCACCGAGGAGTTCTTGAACACGTTCAGGAATTCGGAGGTGAGCGGCGGAATGATGATCCGGTAGGCCTGTGGCAGCAGCACGTTCATGTAGATCTGTGGCAGGCTGAAGCCCATCGCGCGCCCGGCAGACTCCTGTCCGCGGGGCAGGGCCTGGATACCGGTGCGCACTTGTTCGCAGACACGCGCGGCGGTGAACAGGCCAAGGCAGATGATCACGCTGATCAGTGCCGAGGTGGTCGGGTTGAGGTCCTGCTTGAACCACTCCTGCAGGCCCTCCGGAAGCAGGTCCGGTACCAGGAAGTACCAGATGAACAGCTGCACCAGCAGCGGTACGTTGCGGAACAGTTCCACGTAGGCGGTGGCGATGCCCGATACCAGACGGTTCGGCACGGTGCGCATGACGCCAAGCAGCGATCCCAGCAGCAAGGCGATGATCCAGGCGCAGATGGCGATGGCGATGGTCCAGCCCAGACCGGTGACGTACCAGTCCAGATAGATTTCGCTGCCCACGCCAGTGGACTTGAAGAACACGCCCCAGTCCCAGTTGTAATTCATCGGGATTTCCCCTCAGACGGTTGTTTCACGGGCACCTTTGAACTTCCAAGAGCGCTGGGCGCCCTCGGAAGTAAAGGTTAGACACTTATGCGTGGCCCGTCGGTTGGATTCGTGCTTGGTGGAGCACACGGGCCATTTCAGCAGGGGATCAGGACTTGGTTTCGTCCGCAGCCTTGTCGGTAGGCTCTGCGATCAGCTTCTTCAGCTCTTCGCTCATCGGGAACTGCAGGTTCAGGCCTTTCGGTGGGATTGGCTGCTGGAACCACTTGTCGTAGCTCTTCTGCACGGCGCCCGACTTGTAGTAGGCGACGATGGCGTCATCGACCGCTTTCTTGAACTGCGCATCGTCCTTGCGCACCATGCAGCCGTAGATTTCGTACGATTGCGGGGTGCCGGTGATGACCCAGTCGGTCGGTTTCTTGGCCTTGGCCATTTCACCGGCCAGCAGGGCGTCGTCCATCATGAAGGCTACGGCGCGGCCGCTTTCGAGCATGTTGAAGGCTTCACCGTGGTCCTTGGCGGAAATCACGTTCATCTTCATCTGCTTGTCAGCGTTCATGGCCTTGAGCAGGCGCTCGGAGGTGGTGCCAGCGGTGGTCACGACGTTCTTGCCGGCCAGGTCCGGGAAGTCTTTGTAGGAGGGTTGACCGTCCTTGACCTTGGTCAGCAGACGGGTGCCGACTTCGAAGATGCCAACCGAGAAGCCGACTTGCTGCTGGCGCTCGACGTTGTTGGTGGTGGAGCCGCACTCCAGGTCGACGGTGCCGTTCTGCACCAGCGGGATGCGGGTCTGGGAGGTGACGAGGTTGTACTTGACCTTGATGTCGGTGCCCAGTTGCTTCTTCAGGGCTTCGACCACAGCCAGCTGGACGTCGTGGGAGTAGCCCACGGGTGTAGTGCTGCCTGCCAGGTAGGAAAACGGAATGGAGGAGTCACGGTGGCCCAGGGTGATGGTGCCGGAATCCTTGATCTTCTTCAGGGTGCCGGTCAGCTCTTCGGCCATGACCGGCGAAGCGATGACGGCGGCGGCGATTGCAGCGCCCAGCAATTGACGAACGATACGCATCAAATTTTCCTCGACGTTTGTTTTTTTTATGGAGCCGTTGGCGGACTCTTCGTTCAACGAACACAACAAGAAGCGGTGTGCGTTCGGCTACCAAGTGTAGAGCATGACTCGTGCCAAGCTCCGACATTCATCATAACGCCGCGAATTTCCTGGGAATTAATCTTTTCTGACGAATTATTTCCAAGGGTGGGCGTGCGGGTTTCCGAATGACTGTTATGAAAGCGTTCGGAAATCCGAATGGGTGGGTGCCGGGTGTCATGACCATAGTGGTCAGGGTGAAAAGGGGCACGTCACTACAGGTTCAGCGAAATAAGAGCGCGCGTCATACGCGCTTGGCTGGAGATTGAAGAAGGATACGAGGTGATCGACGAGTGGACGCTCGACCTGCGCATCAGGGCCCTGAAGGGTTTGCGCGCCTGCAAGGCAAGGGACGGGCTGGTGTTGCGCCAGCCCGTCAATGACTCAGGCCGCGCGGACTCGCGCCCGGTTCGAGGCGGCCTGCTGCAGGTAGTCGGCCAGAGCCTGTTGCTCGACAGCATTGGTGAACAGGCCCAGTTTGGTGCGGCGCCAGAGAATATCGTCCACGCTGACAGCCCATTCTGCAGCGCACAGGTAATCCACCTCGCGGCTGAACAAACCACCGCCGATCGACTGACCAAGGTCATCCGGCCCTTGTACACCTTCAAGCAGGCGCCAGACACGACTGCCGTAAGTCAGCACCCAGCGCTTGGCGATGTCCACCGGCAGCCAGCCGTGGCGCGCCAGAACGGCATCGACCAGGGCCTGCACGCTGGTCATGCCTTCGCCCCCTGGCAATGGCGCGCTGGCAGTCCAGCTGCCGCGCATCTGGGAGAAGAAAGGCTTGAGTTCGGTCATCGCTGATTCTGCAAGCTTGCGGTAGGTTGTCAGCTTGCCGCCGAACACCGAAAGCAGGGGCGCCTGCCCCTCGCTGGCGGACAACGCCAGGGTGTAGTCGCGGGTGACGGCAGAAGGGTTGTCCGACTCGTCGTTGCACAGCGGGCGTACGCCGGAGTAGGTGTGCTGGATGTCGGCGCGTGACAATTGATGATTGAAATGTTCGTTGACCACCTTGAGCAGGTAGTCGGTTTCCGCGTCGGTGATCGCCACCTTGGCCGGGTCGCCGCTGTATTCACGGTCGGTGGTGCCGATCAGGGTGAAGCGGTCCAGATAAGGGATGCAGAAGACGATGCGCTGGTCTTCGTTCTGCAGGATGTAGGCATGTTCGCCTTCGTACAGCCGCGGCACGATGAGATGGCTGCCCTGGATCAGGCGGATGCCGTAGGGCGCATCGAGCTTGAGGTCGTCCTTGATGAAGCTTGCCACCCAAGGACCGGCGGCATTGACCAGGGCGCGGGCGCGAATGGTCTGCAGGCTGCCGTCGGCATGCTGCAGCTCGACCTGCCACAGGCCATCGACGCGCTCGGCGCGCAGGCAGCGGGTACGGGTGTGCAGGTGGGCGCCTTTTTCACGTGCGGCCATGGCATTGAGCACTACCAGGCGAGCGTCATCGACTGCGCAATCGGCGTATTCGAAGCCGCGGGTGATCGTCGGCTTGAGCGGATAGCCCGCACCGAAACGCAGGCTGCGCGAGCCGCCTAGGCGCTTGCGCTTGCCCAGATGATCGTAGAGGAACAGGCCAGCGCGAATCATCCAGGCCGGACGCAGGTGGGGACGATGTGGCAACACGAAGCGCATGGGCTTGACGATGTGCGGCGCCTTGGCCAGCAGCACTTCGCGCTCCGCCAGGGCTTCACGTACCAGGCGGAATTCGTAGTGTTCCAGGTAGCGCAGGCCACCATGGATGAGCTTGCTGCTCGCCGAGGAGGTGTGCTGGGCAAGGTCGTCCTTCTCGCACAGGAAGACCTTCAGGCCACGCCCGGCAGCATCGGCGGCGATACCGACGCCATTGATGCCACCGCCGATCACGGCGAGGTCATAGCAGTCGGCGAGGGGCGGCTGGGGCTGGACAGGCTGGGACACGGGCAAGGCCTCCTGAGGGCGGTTCACAGCGAATGTGAACATCTATGTTCGTTTCCGAAAATAGTAGCGCAACAAAAAGGCCATCGCCAGTCGCTGATCATAGAAAATACTGATCAGATGGCAATAAAGTGAACATTATTGAACATTTCATGGCGCTGTTTCACCGGTGGCTCGCCACCGGTGAGGTTCAGCGCTGCGCGCTCAGACCACTTCCAGGCGGATCTTGTACTGGTTCAGCAGTTGCGTGAGCGTGGGGGTGGGATGCTGGTCGGTCACCAGACAGTCGATCAGGTTGATCGAGCCCAGGCGCACCATGGCGTTGCGCCCGAACTTGCTGGAGTCTGCGGCGAGGATGACCTGTCGGGCATTGGCGATGATGGCCTGGGATACCCGTACTTCCTGATAGTCGAAGTCCAACAGGCTGCCGTCTTCATCGATGCCACTGATGCCGACCAGGGCGAAATCGACCTTGAACTGGCTGATGAAGTCGACGCTGGCCTGCCCCACGACACCGCCATCGCGGCGAACCGTACCGCCTGCCACCAGGACTTCGAAGTCATCCTTGGCACTGAGGATCGACGCCACGTGCAGGTTGTTGGTGATGACCTTCAGGTGGCTGTGGTTGAGCAGGGCGCGGGCGATGGATTCGGTGGTGGTACCGATATTGATGAACAACGAGGCGTGATCGGGGATCTGCCGTGCGACGGCCTCGGCGATGCGCTGTTTCTCGTCGCGCATCTGGTCGGCGCGCATGGCGTAGGCGGTGTTCTCGACGCTCGAGTCATAGGCGGCACCACCATGATAGCGGCGCAACAGGTTGACCTCGGCGAGCTGGTTGATGTCACGACGGATGGTCTGGGGCGTGACGACGAACAACTGCGCCATTTCCTCGATACTGACGTAGCCGCGTTCGCGCACCAGTTCGAGGATTTGTTGTTGGCGAGGGGGCAGATTCATGGGCGGTCCTTTGGGGCTGCCGGACAAATGCTGCAATGATGCCGTAGGAAGGGGATGACGACCAGTAGACTGTCGTCGCTAGCCTGAGACCGGTGCTTCTGTTGAAGCGGCCTTGCGCCGTGAGCGGGCGCGCAAGGCCGTTGCTGAACGGGATTGGGTGGGCTGATGCGGTCAGCCTTCGTGATCTTCCCAATCGCGGGTGCGCTCGATGGCTTTCTTCCACCCCGCGTACAGCTTTTCTTTCTGCGTATCATCCAGTTGCGGGCTGAACTCGCGTTCGATGATCGCCTTGTCACGCAACTCGTCGAGGCTGCTCCAGAAGCCACAGGCCAGGCCTGCCAGGTAGGCGGCGCCGAGGGCGGTGGTTTCGCGCATTTTCGGACGCTCCACGCAGGTGCCGAGAATGTCGGCCTGGAACTGCATGAGGAAGTTGTTGGCCACTGCACCGCCATCAACCCGCAGCTCCGAGAGTCGCTGGCCGCAGTCGTGCTGCATGGCGTCGAGCACATCGCGGGTCTGGTAGGCGATCGATTCCAGGGCGGCACGGATGATGTGGTCGACCTTGACGCCACGGGTCAGGCCGAACAGGGCGCCGCGGGCGTACGGGTCCCAGTAGGGTGCGCCGAGGCCGGTGAAGGCCGGTACCAGGTAGACGCCATTGCTGTCCTTCACCTTGCTGGCGAAGTACTCGGTGTCGAGCGCGTCATTGACGATCTTCAGCTCGTCGCGCAGCCACTGGACCGTTGAACCACCGTTGAACACTGCGCCTTCGAGGGCGTAGGCCACTTCGCCGCGAGGGCCGCAGGCAATGGTGGTGAGCAGGCCGTGGGACGAGGTGACGGCCTTGTCGCCGGTGTTCATCAGCAGGAAGCAGCCGGTGCCATAGGTGTTCTTGGCCTGGCCCGGCTCCACGCACATCTGGCCGAACAGCGCCGACTGCTGGTCGCCGGCGATACCGGCGATGGCGATACCGCTCTTGGTGTGGCCGTAGACCTCCGAGGACGGGCGCACCTGGGGCAGCATCTGCCGCGGGATGCCGAGAATGTCCAGCAGCTTGTCATCCCATTGCAGGGTGTGAATGTTGAACATTAGCGTGCGTGAGGCATTGGTGTAGTCGGTGACGTGCACCTTGCCGCCAGAGAATTTCCAGATCAGCCAGCTGTCGACGGTGCCGAACAACAGTTCGCCACGTTCGGCGCGCTCGCGGGCACCTTCGACGTTGTCGAGGATCCACTTGAGCTTGGTGCCGGAGAAGTACGGGTCGGTGACCAGGCCGGTGGTTTCGCGGATGTACTGTTCGTGGCCGTCACGCTTGAGCTGGGCACAGATCTCGGTGCTGCGACGGCACTGCCAGACGATGGCGTTGTACACCGGGCGACCGGTTTCCTTGTCCCACACCACGGTGGTTTCACGCTGGTTGGTGATGCCGATCGCCGCCACCTGGGCGTGGCTCAGACCTGCCTGCGCCAGGGCCTCGACCATGGTCGCGCTCTGCGTGGCGAAGATCTCCATCGGATCGTGTTCGACCCAGCCGGCCTGCGGATAGTGTTGGGCGAACTCGCGCTGGGAGGTGCCGACCACATTGGCGTCGCGGTCGAAGATGATCGCCCGCGAACTGGTGGTGCCCTGGTCCAGGGCGATGATGTAGTTCTTATCCTGGGTGTCTGTCATGGTCGTTGCCTTGCACGAAAAGGGAGTGAGTCAGCGCGCGCGGGCGAGATCCCGCAGCGCCAGTCTCAGGAAGTTTGAGTATCGCCCTGGGTAGCAGCATCTGTCTTTGGATTCGCGGCGTCGGCCGTCGGCAGGTTGCGGGCGATCAGGACGCGATAGCCGGCGGCCCCTAGGCACGCGCCAAGGATCGGTGCGAACACCGGCACCAGGAAGTAGGGAATGTCCCGTCCACCAGTGAAGGCAATTTCGCCCCAACCCGCCAGGAATGTCATGAGTTTGGGCCCGAAATCCCGGGCGGGGTTCATCGCAAAGCCGGTGAGCGGCCCCATGGCGCTACCGATCACCGCAATCAGCAGGCCGATCAGCAGCGGTGCGGTGGCGCCACGCGGCAGGCCGTTATTGTCATCGGTCAGGGCCATGATCACGGCCATGAGGATTGCTGTGATCACCACTTCGACCAGAAATGCCTGGCCGATGGACAGCGATGGATGCGCATAGGTGGAGAACACCGACGCCAGCTCGAGGCTGGCCTGGCTGCCCCTGACCATGCCGTGCGCCTGTTCGAAATCGAAGAAAAGCGTGCTGTACAGGGTGTAGACCAGGGCCGCACCGCAGAAGGCGCCACAGACCTGGGCGAGCATATAGAAAGGCAGCTTGCGCCTGTCGAAACCGGCGAACAGGGTGAGCGCAATGCTGACTGCCGGGTTCAGGTGCGCGCCGGAAACGCCGGCGCTGAGGTAGATCGCCATGCTGACGCCGACGCCCCAGATGATGCTGATTTCCCAAAGTCCGAAGCTGGCACCCGCGACCTTGAGCGCGGCCACGCAACCGGTACCGAAGAAGATGAGCAACGCAGTCCCCAGGAACTCGGCCATGCACTGGCCGGAAAGCGTTGGTTGTCGTAGAGCTGTCGTCATGTAGGACCTTCGGTTCTTGTTGTTGTGAGGCGCAGGACGCCCGGCTGTCGACGCCAGTTGTCCATCCCCATGAACGACCGGCGAGTGTACGAATGTGCACTGTTTATGTGCGTGTTTTCTTCAGAAACGAAAAAATATAGACAAGAAACGCTGATGTCAAAGGTCGAAAGTGAACCATCGGCCACATTCTGACCCGCGAACATGCTCCTGCCTGCACAGGTCCGGTGCACGCCCCGACGTGCGCTGGCTGGCCTCCGGGATTTCCCCTAAAGTAGCCGGCACGCCGTCATCGACTGGAGCTGTACATGACCCCCGCACTCGACCTGCTGAAGAAGGCGCGCGCCGAACATCGCGTGCTCAGCTACGAACACGATCCCAAATCCGCCTCCTATGGCCTGGAAGCCGCCGAGAAGCTCGGGCTCGATCCGCAGCGGGTATTCAAGACACTGCTGGCCAGCAGCGAAAAAGGTGAGTTGCTGGTGGCGGTGGTGCCGGTGATCGGCACGCTGGACCTCAAGGCGCTCGCCCAGGCTGCCGGGGTCAAGAAGTGCGAGATGGCCGACCCTGCCGCAGCCCAGCGGGCCACGGGATATCTGGTCGGGGGTATCAGCCCTCTGGGGCAGAAGAAACGCCTGCGCACCTTCATCGATCAGTCGGCGCAGCAGTTCGACAGCATTCATGTCAGCGCCGGACGGCGCGGGCTGGAAGTGGAGCTGGCAGCAGCAGTGCTGGCCGAGCATACCCAGGGCAGGTTTGCCGGGATCGGCAGAGGCTGAGGGCGCGCAGCAGAGCGCCTTCAGGTCGCCGAACTGTAGCGGCGTACGCCGTTCTCCTGGGTCTGCAATTGCGCCGCGACACTGCCCGGTACGGCGAACAGCACCAGATGGTCAGCCGCAACGGCGATGCCTACGTCCTGGCCGATCTGGTGATCGACATGACTGGGGAAAATCGCCTCCAGTTGGCTACCGGTGGGCAGTTCCAGACGATAGAGCGTCGAGGCGCCCAGGAAGCTCTTGCCATTGATGCGCGCGCGCAGCGTGCTGTCCGGTGCGTGCACGATGTCGTCCGGGCGCAGGAGGACGTCCACTGAACTGCCTACTGGCATCAGGTAGGCGCGATTGCCGCGCAGTTCCCCAAGCTCGGTGTTCACCGCTTCCGGGCTGCTCATCTGGCCGCGGATGAAGTAGCCCTGGCCGATGAAACTGGCCACGAACGGCGTCTGGGGCTCGTGATAGAGGTTGTAGGGCGTATCCCATTGTTCCAGGCGGCCTTCCTTGAACACGCCGACATGATCGCTGACGGCGAAGGCTTCTTCCTGGTCGTGGGTGACCAGTATTGCGCTGGTGCCACGGCTCTTGAGAATGTCGCGCACTTCGTGGCTCAGGCGTCGGCGCAGCTCCACGTCGAGGTTGGAGAACGGCTCGTCGAGCAGCAGCAACTGCGGCTCTGGCGCCAGTGCGCGGGCCAGTGCGACGCGCTGCTGCTGGCCGCCGGAAAGTTCGTGGGGGTAGCGTGCGCCCAGGCCGCCGAGCTTGACCAGCTCGAGCATTTCATTGACCACTTCGCCTTGGCGTGGATGCTTGCCAATCCCGAAAGCGATGTTCTGTGCCACGGTCAGGTGCGGGAACAGCGCGTAGTCCTGGAACACCATGCCGATCCGGCGTTTTTCCGGGGCGAGGGTGAAGCCTGCACGGGAGATGACATCTCCGGCCAGCTGGATCTCGCCGTCATGCACCGGCTCGAAGCCGGCGATGGCGCGCAGGGTGGTGGTTTTGCCGCAACCCGATGAACCCAGCAGGCAACCGATGTCGCCTGCGTTCAGGTGCAGATTGAGGTTCTGGACGATGCGCTGCTCGCCATAGCCGCAGGCGAGGTTGCGCAGGTTGAGCAGCAGGGGTTGACTCATGCGTGGTGGTAAGCCGGTTCTACAAGAAATTCAAGAAGAGCCTTCTGTGCATGCAGGCGGTTCTCGGCCTGGTCCCAGGCGACCGAACGTGGGTCGTCTAGCAGGTCCTGGCTGATCTCCTCACCGCGGTGAGCGGGCAGGCAGTGCATGAACAGGGCGTCGGGTGCCGCCAGGTCGAGCAGCTCGCGGGTGACCTGGTAAGGCGCGAAATGCGCCAGGCGCCGTGCAGTTTCCTCTTCCTGGCCCATGGAAGTCCAGACATCCGTGGTCACCAAGTGCGCGCCGCGTACCGCTTCCTTCGGATCACGGATGATCCGTACGTGCTCGCCACCGAGCTCGAGGAAGCGTGGATCGGGCTCGTAGCCCTCCGGGCAAGCGATGTGCAGCTGGAAATCGAACTGGCGGGCAGCCTCGATGTAGGAGTTGCACATATTGAAGCCATCACCGATCCAGGCCACGGTCTTGCCCTGGATCGAGCCGCGGTGTTCGACGAAGGTCTGCATGTCCGCCAGCAGTTGGCAGGGGTGCGATTCGTCGGACAGACCGTTGATCAAGGGCACCTTCGAGTGCGCAGCGAATTCGGTCAGCGTGCTGTGGGCATGGGTGCGGATCATTACCGCGTCGACCATGCTCGAGAGCACGATGGCGCTGTCGCTGATCGGCTCGCCGCGACCCAGCTGGGTGTCGCGCGGGGACAGGAAGATCGCCTGGCCGCCGAGCTGGATCATGCCCGCTTCGAACGATACGCGGGTGCGGGTCGAGGACTTCTCGAAGATCATCCCCAGCACGCGGTTCTTCAGGGGTTCGAAGAGCACGCCTCGCTTGCGCAGGTCCTTCAGCTCGATGCCTCGACGGATCACGCCGAGCAATTCGTCAGCGGTGAAATCCAGCAGGGAGAGAAAGTGCCTGGTGCTCATGATTGACTACCTTATCTGCAACGGTTTGCAGGTCGACCGTATGGTTTTTTTTGACAACGGGAGTGACCTGCGGCGTAAGCCGCACGGGGCGGACGGAATAGGGAAAGGCGCAATACTATAATTAAATGTCGCCTGAAACCAAGAGGGGAAACAGCGGGGCTGTTTCAAAGGGTGTCGTAAACCCTTGTGGAAGGTCTGTTTTTTATTTTCTACAGGGGTTTGTACACGGCTTGGCGGGGCTTTGGCAAACGCCGTGTCGCGAATCGTGTGCCTGATGACGCCCGATTCACGTGACTAAGCGGCGTGGCATCGGTGGGCGGTCGGGGGCATAGTCAGCGCTTCCAGAACAACAAGGCAGAGGCGGCCATGACCAAGACCCTGCATCACCGTGCTTGTCACCTGTGCGAGGCAATCTGCGGGCTCAATATCGAAGTCAGCCATGCGCCTGACGGGCGGGCGTCGATCAGCGCGATCAAGGGCGATCCGCAGGACCCGTTCAGCCGTGGGCACATCTGTCCGAAGGCGGTGGCGCTGCAGGACATCCAGGAAGACCCTGACCGCTTGCGCCAGCCTCATCGGCGCGTGGGGGAGCGCTGGGAGCCGATCACCTGGGAAGAGGCCTTCGCGCTGGCTGCGGAACGCTTGTGGAGTATCCAGCAGGCGCATGGGCGCAATGCCGTGGCGGTCTACCAGGGCAATCCCAGCGTGCATAATTACGGCCTGATGACTCACAGCAACTACTTTCTGGGGCTGCTCAAGACGCGCAACCGGTTTTCCGCCACATCCGTCGACCAGTTGCCCCAGCACCTGACCAGCCACCTGATGTATGGCCATGGCCTGCTACTGCCGATCCCGGATATCGACCACACCGATTTCATGCTCATCCTTGGCGGCAATCCATTGGCGTCCAATGGCAGCATCATGACCGTGCCGGACGTGGAAAAGCGCTTGAAGGCGCTGCGTGCGCGCGGCGGACGACTCGTGGTGATCGACCCCCGACGCAGTGAAACGGCGGCGATGGCCGACCAGCACCTGTTCATCCGTCCTGGCGGTGATGCCGCGCTGCTGTGTGGTCTGCTCAATACCTTGTTCAGCGAAAACCTGGCGCGTGGCTCGCACCTGCCGGTCAATGGGCTTGAGCAGGTGCGCGAGGCGATCGCGCCCTTCACGGCGCAGGCCATGAGTCCGCTTTGCGGCATCGAGGCGGGTCAGATTCGCCAGTTGGCGCGAGATTTCGCCGCGGCCGGCAGTGCCGTGTGCTACGGGCGCATGGGCGTCTCCACCCAGACCTTCGGCACGCTTTGCCATTGGTTGGTGCAACTGATCAACCTGGTCACCGGCAACCTCGACCGCCAAGGTGGTGCACTGTGCACCGAGCCTGCGGTTGACCTGGTCGCCAGCACCTCGGGCGGTCATTTCAACCAGTGGCAGAGTCGGGTTTCGGGCCTCCCGGAGTACGGCGGGGAGCTGCCGGTTGCAGCGTTGGCCGAGGAAGTGCTGACACCCGGCGAAGGGCAGGTGAGGGCGCTGGTGACCGTCGCCGGCAACCCGGTGTTGTCCACTCCCAATGGTCGCCAGCTCGATGGGGCTCTTGCGGGCCTTGAGTTCATGCTCAGCATCGACCTGTACATCAATGAAACCACTCGCCACGCCGACCTGATCCTGCCCTCCACGTCCGCACTGGAAAACGATCACTACGACAGCACCTTCAACCTGCTGGCAGTGCGTAACGTCACCCGCTTCAATCGGGCTATCCTGGCCAAGCCTGAGGGGGCGCTGCATGATTGGGAGATCTTTGTCGGGCTGGCCCGGGCGTTCGCCGAGCGTGCGGCGCTCGAGCTCAAGCCGACCCTGCCTCCAGCGCAGATGATCGATCTGGCGCTGCGCAAGGGGCCGCGTGGCGAGGCGTCGTCCTGGAGGCTGTCACTGCAGGTGTTGGACGAGCATCCCCATGGCCTTGATCTGGGGCCGTTGCAGCCGAACCTCGCAACCCGCTTGCGCACTCCGGCCCAGGCGGTGGAGGCCGCACCGCAGGTGCTGCTCGACGATCTGCAGCGCCTGGCCCGGCAGGTGCCGATGGAGCCCGACCAGTTGCTGCTGATCGGGCGCCGGCATGTGCGCAGCAACAATTCCTGGATGCACAACTACCATCGCCTGGTCAAAGGCAAGCCCCGCCACCAGTTGCTGATGCATCCGCAGGACTTGCAGCAGCGCCAGCTGGAGGACGGGCAGTGGGTGAGGGTTCGCTCGCGTACCGGTAGTCTGGAGGTGCAGGTGCTTGCCAGTGAGGAGGTAATGCCGGGAGTGGTCAGCCTGCCACATGGCTACGGGCACGGTCGCCAGGGGGTACGTTTGCAGATCGCCCACGCCCAACCGGGAGTGAGCGCCAATGACCTGACCGATGAATTGCTGCGCGACGCGTTGTCGGGCAATGCCGCGCTCAATGGTGTGCCGGTGCAGGTGGAGGCGGCTTGATTGCGTAATGGACCTGCTCAACGCTCCAGGTCCATTACCAAGCACGACACTCGGCTTTCCGATACAATGCCTCACCGTGCCGACGACCGTGTCGGAAAGTTCAGCCGAGGTGCTCCATGGATATCATCGAAACAATCAAAGAGCAGATTGCCAACAACACCATTCTGCTTTACATGAAAGGCTCGCCGAATGCCCCGCAGTGCGGCTTCTCGGCCCGTGCTTCGCAGGCTGTGATGGGTTGTGGCGAGAAATTCGCCTACGTCGACATTCTGCAGAACCCGGAAATTCGCGCCAACCTGCCCAAGTATGCCAACTGGCCAACCTTCCCTCAGCTGTGGGTGGGTGGTGAGCTGGTTGGTGGCAGCGACATCGTGCTGGAGATGTTCGAGAAGGGTGAGCTGCAGACCCTGATCAAGGACGCAGCCGCCAAGGCCAAGGCTTCCGAAGCCTGATCCAGGTTTTTCGCCGGCATGAAAAAGCCCCGCCTAGGCGGGGCTTTTTCATGGGTGCTATCCAGGGAGGCTTATTCTTCGCCCATCTGCGACTGCAGGTAGTTCTCGATGCCGATCTTGTCGATCAGGCCCAACTGGGTTTCCAGCCAGTCGATGTGCTCTTCCTCGGACTCCAGGATGTCTTCGAGCAATTCGCGCGAGCCGAAGTCGCCGACCGTTTCGCAGTGCGCGATGGCGGCTTTCAGGTCAACCAGGCCTTTCTGCTCGATCTTCAGGTCGCACTCGAGCATTTCCTTGGTGTGCTCGCCGATCAACAGCTTGCCCAGGTCCTGCACGTTGGGAATGCCTTCGAGGAAGAGAATACGCTTGATCAGCTTGTCAGCGTGCTTCATCTCGTCGATGGATTCCTTGTACTCGTGCTTGCCGAGCTTGTTCAGGCCCCAATCTTCGTACATGCGTGCGTGCAGGAAGTACTGGTTGATCGCGACCAGCTCGTTTCCGAGGATCTTGTTGAGATGCTGGATGACGCTTACGTCGCCTTTCATGATCGGGTTCCTGCCCTGTAGAAGTGTGCCAATGCAGGAAGTTTGAGCCCGACAACTTCGCGTGTCAAACCTAAGTTCTTGAATAATAAGTGAAAATTAATAGGAATAAGAATGTTTGTGAACCGCGTTCGAAGGCTAACTTATTGAATTACAGGCATAAAAAAACCGGACGCGAGGTCCGGTTCTTCGAAATCGGTTGTTTCAGGCGGCGTTAAATTCTACCGGGTAAGGCAGGACGGCCTGTTGGCTGAGCTGGAGATCGGTCAATGTTTCGCGGACCACCTGCTTGGCGAGACACGCACACTTGCCGCACTGGCTGGCGACGTTGGTGGCGGCACGGACTTCCTTGTAGCTGCAGCATCCTTCGTAGATCGCATCACGGATCTGTCCATCGGTCACGCCGACGCAGAGACATACATACATAAGGTCAGACCATCGCTGGTTGAGTCGATGGAGTGGAGCTTAATGGTAATGAGAATGCTTGTCAAAGCACTTGAAGAAAGCTTCATCTTCCCGCGACCGATGGTTCGATTCGGTCTGTCACGATAAGCCGTGTATGATGGTCGGCCTTTGTTGGATGCCGGGCGTGCAAGCCTCGCCCGGGCAACGGTTTTTCACCATCATCAGGAGATAACGAATGAGCGTGCTCGTTGGTAAACAAGCCCCGGACTTCACCGTTCCAGCCGTGCTGGGCAACGGCGAGATCGTCGACAGCTTCAACCTGGCTTCGGCCATCAAGGGCAAGTACGGCCTGGTGTTCTTCTACCCGCTGGACTTCACCTTCGTCTGCCCGTCCGAGCTGATCGCCCTGGACAACCGCATTCCTGACTTCGAAGCCCGTGGCGTGGAAGTGATCGGCGTTTCGATCGACTCGCACTTCACCCACAACGCCTGGCGTAACACCCCGGTCAACAACGGCGGTATCGGTCAGGTCAAGTACACCCTGGCTGCCGACATCACTCACGAAATCTGCAAGGCCTACGACGTCGAGTCCGAAGGCGGCGTAGCTTTCCGTGGCGCCTTCCTGATCGACAAGAACGGCGTTGTCCGTTCGCAGATCGTCAACGACCTGCCACTGGGCCGCAACATGGACGAGCTGCTGCGTCTGGTCGACGCCCTGCAATTCCACGAAGAGCACGGCGAAGTCTGCCCGGCCAACTGGAAGAAAGGCGACAAGGGCATGAACGCTTCGCCAGAAGGTGTTGCGGCGTACCTGAGCGAGAACGCTGGCAAGCTGTAATCGCCACACGCAAAAAAAACCGGCCCATGTGGCCGGTTTTTTTGTGTCTGGTATCCAAGGAGCGCTGTGCACTCCCGGATTTCGACTCAGTCGTTGAAGTCGCGCCAGCCGCCCATCTCTTTCCAGCGGTTGACGATCCCGCAGAACAGCTCGGCGGTCTTCTCGGTGTCGTAACGTGCCGAATGCGCCTCGCGCCCATCGAAGTCGATGTCGGCACTCTGGCAGGCCCGAGCCAGTACGGTCTGGCCATAGGCCAGGCCGGCCAGCGTCGCGGTGTCGAAGCTGGAGAACGGGTGGAAGGGGTTGCGCTTGAGATCGTTGCGCGCCACCGCCGCGTTGAGGAAGCCCAGGTCGAAGCTGCTGTTGTGGCCAACCAGGATCGCCCGCTTGCAACCATTGGCTTTCAGCGCTTTGCGCACGCCGCGGAAGATATCGGTGAGCGCGCTTTCTTCGCTCACGGCCATGCGTAGAGGGTGGTCCAGCTTGATGCCGGTGAACTCCAGCGCCGCCGCTTCGATATTCGCGCCTTCGAAAGGCTCGACACGGTAGAAGTAGGTGTGTTCCGGGAAGAGGAAGCCCTTCTCGTCCATACCGATGGTGACGGCGGCGATTTCCAGCAGCGCGTCGGTGGCACTGTTGAAACCGCCGGTCTCGACGTCTACTACCACGGGCAGGTAGCCGCGGAAACGCTCGGCCATCGGGTGGCGCGAGCTGCTGCTTACCTGACCGTCCTGGTCGTCATCGTAAAGGTCTTCGCTCACGCGTTGTCCTCCAGCAGGCGCCAGCGCAGCGTTTCGCCAGCGCGCAGCGGAACCACGGTGGTGTCGCCGAACGGCAGGCTCGCCGGGGCGGTCCAGTCCTCGCGCACCAGGGTGATGGTGTCGGTGTTTGCCGGCAGGCCATAGAACGCCGGGCCGTGCAGGCTGGCGAAACCTTCCAGTTTGTCCAGGGCATTACGCTGTTCGAAGGCTTCGGCGTACAGCTCGATGGCCGCGTAGGCGGTGTAGCAGCCGGCGCAGCCGCAGGCAGCTTCCTTGGCGTGCTTGGCGTGTGGCGCCGAATCGGTGCCGAGGAAGAATTTCGGGTTGCCGCTGGTGGCCGCGTCAAGCAATGCCACCTGGTGGGTGTTGCGCTTGAGGATCGGCAGGCAATAGAAGTGTGGGCGGATACCGCCGACCAGCATGTGGTTGCGGTTGTACAGCAAATGCTGGGCGGTGATGGTGGCGCCGACGTTGGCGGGCGCCTCGGTGACGAACTGCGCGGCATCGCTGGTGGTGATGTGCTCGAACACCACCTTGAGCGTCGGGAAACGTTCGACCAGGCGACGCATGTGCTCGTCGATGAAGCGCTTTTCGCGATCGAACACGTCGATCTCCGAGCGCGTCACTTCACCGTGGACCAGCAGCGGCAGGCCGACTTCGGCCATTGCTTCGATCGCCGGGAAAATATTGTCGATGCTGGTCACGCCCGAGTCGGAGTTGGTCGTGGCACCGGCCGGGTAGAGCTTGGCGGCGTAGACGATGCCGCTGGCCTTGGCTGCACGAATGTCCTCGGGGCTGGTACGGTCGGTCAGGTACAGCACCATCAGCGGCTCGAAGCGGCTGCCCGTCGGACGGGCGGCGAGGATGCGCTGGCGGTAGGCGTCGGCTTCGGTGGCGTTGCGTACCGGCGGAACCAGGTTGGGCATGATGATGGCGCGGGCAAAGGTGCGCGCCACGTCGCCGACGGTATGTTGCAGCACAGCACCATCGCGCAGATGGATGTGCCAGTCGTCGGGACGCAGGAGGGTCAGGCGATCGGACATTGGGGTTTCCAGGCGGTTCGAACTCAGGCGTCAATGCTACCGGAAAACCCAGTGGGCAGCACGGCTATCAAGTTTTCCGACGAGCGTCCGATAGCCTGCAGGTAAGCCGTCAGAATCTGTGGAGCCGCCCGTGCGCCAGCGTTACCTACTCCTGTTCAGCCTGTGTGCCAGCCTGCCGGCCGGAGCACTTACCTTCCAGACCCGCATGGAGAACATTGCCTGGAAGGTCGAGGGCGACCAGTTCGAGTGCCGGCTGATCCAGCCGATCGACGGTTTTGGCAGCGGTGAGTTCGTGCGTCGTGCAGGTGAGCAGCCGGTCTTCCAGCTGCGTTCGGACAGCAATGCACTGGGCGCAGGATCGGCAACGCTGCTGGCCGCCGCTGCCCCTTGGCAGCCCGGGCGTGGCGACATCAACTTGGGGGCGGTGCGCATGGGCCGCAATGGCGTGCTGTTCAGCACTTCGCAGGGCCAGGCCAGCCGCTTGATCAATGGTCTGCTGGACGGTCGCAGCACCGTGGTGCGCAACTACGCCGGCGAGGGCGGTCGGCCGATGGAGGTGCATGTGCTGCCGGTGAGTTTCGCCAAGGCCTATAGCGACTACCAATTGTGTGCCGCCAAACTCCTGCCGATGAACTATGACCAGATTCGCCAGACGCAGGTGCCGTTCCCCGGCACCGGCTTCGATCTGGACAGTGCGGCGCGCGCGCGCCTGGACGTGATACTCGATTATCTGAAGGCCGACCCATCGGTCAATCACATCGAGCTTGACGGGCACTCCGACAACAGCGGTAACCGCCTGACCAATCGCGACGCTTCGCGCCGTCGCGCGCTGGCGGTGGCTGAATACCTCAAGGCCCACGGTGTGCCGGAAGAGCAG
Organism: Pseudomonas sp. S44; assembly: GCF_016624805.1. NCBI lineage: Bacteria > Pseudomonadati > Pseudomonadota > Gammaproteobacteria > Pseudomonadales > Pseudomonadaceae > Pseudomonas > Pseudomonas sp. S44. The sequence continues at coordinate 68,897 of NZ_JACVTY010000020.1, read as the reverse complement.
ATCACCGTACGTTTCCATGGCGAGCGCTACCCGCTGGCCAAAAACAATACAGCCGCCAACCGCGCCCGCAACCGCCGGGTCAACATCCAGCTCGACCGTGTAACGCCGATCGAGAAACCTACAGAAAAGCCTCGCGATGCAACACCTGCCGCACCGGCGCAGCCGGCGGCCGCTACGCCGGCCAGCGTGCCTGCGGCATTGCCGGCGGGTGCGAAGAAAGTCTGACTGCGACCACGGGTCGCGCTCACGACATTTCCTGTCGCTTTGTCATCACAAGCTGTCGCGCCACTGTAAATTCCCCCGCGAGATCGGTAGAATCGACGGCTTTCCGTACAACCCCGTGGAGTGATGGCATGGCGGACGTAAAAAAGGTCGTACTGGCGTATTCCGGCGGCCTTGATACTTCGGTGATTCTCAAGTGGCTGCAAGACACCTACAACTGTGAAGTGGTGACCTTCACCGCAGATCTTGGCCAGGGTGAAGAGGTCGAGCCGGCCCGTGCCAAGGCACAGGCAATGGGCGTCAAGGAAATCTACATCGACGACCTGCGCGAAGAGTTCGTGCGAGATTTCGTCTTCCCGATGTTCCGCGCCAACACCGTGTATGAAGGCGAGTACCTGCTGGGTACCTCCATCGCCCGTCCGCTGATCGCCAAGCGCCTGATCGAAATCGCCAACGAAACCGGCGCTGACGCCATTTCCCACGGCGCCACCGGCAAGGGTAACGACCAAGTGCGTTTCGAGCTGGGTGCCTACGCGCTCAAGCCAGGTGTCAAGGTCATCGCACCATGGCGTGAGTGGGACCTGCTGTCCCGCGAAAAACTCATGGACTACGCCGAGAAGCACGGCATCCCGATCGAGCGTCACGGCAAGAAGAAGTCGCCGTACTCGATGGACGCCAACCTGCTGCACATCTCCTACGAAGGCGGTGTCCTGGAAGATACCTGGACCGAGCACGAGGAAGACATGTGGCGTTGGAGCGTCTCTCCGGAGAACGCCCCTGACCAGGCCACCTACATCGAGCTGACCTACCGCAATGGTGACATCGTCGCCATCGACGGCGTCGAGAAGACCCCGGCCACCGTGCTCGCAGACCTCAACCGCATCGGCGGCGCCAACGGCATCGGTCGCCTGGACATCGTCGAGAACCGCTACGTCGGCATGAAGTCGCGCGGCTGCTACGAGACGCCTGGTGGCACCATCATGCTGCGTGCTCACCGCGCCATCGAGTCGATCACCCTGGACCGCGAAGTCGCTCACCTCAAAGATGAGCTGATGCCCAAGTACGCCAGCCTGATCTACACCGGCTACTGGTGGAGCCCCGAGCGTCTGATGCTGCAGCAGATGATCGACGCTTCGCAGACCAATGTGAACGGTGTCGTGCGCCTGAAGCTGTACAAGGGCAATGTCACCGTGGTGGGTCGCAAGTCGGATGACTCGCTGTTCGACGCCAACATCGCGACCTTCGAGGAAGACGGCGGCGCCTACAACCAGGCCGATGCTGCCGGCTTCATCAAGCTCAACGCACTGCGCATGCGCATTGCCGCCAACAAGGGCCGTTCGTTGCTCTGAGTTTTGGCAGGTTGTAAAAACCCGGCCCTTGTTGGCCGGGTTTTTTTTGCCCTTCTGTATCTACAGCGCAATCTTTTCTCCTTTCTTGATGGCACGCACCGACAGTTGGATGCAGGAGTGGGCGCTCAGGTTATAGAGCGTCCAGCGCCGTTCGTGCTGTGGGGGTTTAATCAGCTCGGGCAGGATCTCGGTTTCGATGGTCTGGCGCACATCCGACCCGAACAGCGTGGCTGCTTCACCCTCGCCATGATCGTCGGCTGACCGGTGTACGGCTCTGTGTTCCGGCGTGTAGAGCGATTCGTAGTTGAAGTTGAGGGTCAGGAAGAACAGTACTGTCAGAAAGAACGGAAACCCTATTAGAAACCAGGTGTACATCATCTGGCTCTCTGGGTTCAGAAACGGTAGCGAGGCGATCGCCGATGCTTCGATGACGCTGGCGAAGATGGCGATAATTCCCAAGGGGGTGATCTTTGCGGGATTATTCATGGCATTCGATCTCCTGGTGTCAGCGCATCTGTATCGCTTCTGGCTCCCTGTGAAAACGTCTGCTCTTTCCTCATCAGGAAAGAACACCGGTTTGCTGGCAGGGCAATAAATGTTTCTTTATCAGAAGATCGAAATGTCCCACCGCTTTGAGGCGTTATCCCCACCTGTCGCTTTTCCTGTTCATGCTAGTTTTCACGAGCATGTTGCCGAATGGATAGACATCGATTCGTGCTGCGCAATGGGTGTAGGAAGTTTCTATTAACGATGTAAGTTTCATCTTTGAGTGCTCTCTATCAGGGAATGGCTGCGCCATTACGCTATTGGCTCGGTTATCTTGGCGTGTCAAAACTAGAATAATGGATCAATGGATATCCCATGAATAAAGTACTTATCGTGGATGATCATCCGGTCATTCGCTTGGCCGTACGTATGTTGATGGAGCGGCATGGATATGAAGTGGTGGCGGAAACGGACAATGGGGTGGATGCGCTGCAACTGACCCGAGAGTGTCTGCCGGATATCGTCGTGCTCGATATCGGTATACCCAAACTCGACGGCCTCGAAGTGATCGCGCGGATGACCGCTGCAAGTCCGGGCAGCAAGGTATTGGTACTGACATCGCAGGCACCGGGGCATTTCTCCATGCGTTGCATGCAGGCCGGGGCTGCAGGTTATGTGTGCAAACAGCAGGAATTGACCGAGCTGCTCAGTGCAATCAAGGCCGTGCTGTCGGGTTACAGCTACTTCCCCAACCAGGCGTTGCACAAGACCCGCAGCGGTGTCACTGGCGGCAGTGAGACGGAGATGGTCGAACGCCTCTCGGGGCGTGAAATGATGGTATTGCAACAGTTGGCAAGGGGGCGCACGAACAAGGAAATCGCTGACAGCATGTTTCTCAGCAACAAAACTGTCAGCACCTACAAGACCCGACTGCTACTCAAGCTCAATGCCCGGTCATTGGTCGATCTGATCGAGCTGGCCCAGCGTCATGGCTTGGCCTGAAACAGAAAAGCCTCCTTTGCGGGAGGCTTTTTCGCGGCGCTACAGATCGTAATCGAAATCAGCCAGCTGCCTTTGCAGGCGCCGTTCTTCCAACAGATTGTCGATGGTGCGGCGTTTGCTGAGGTTGGTCTTCGCGGTTTCTACCTGGGGTTCGTCTTCGTCCTGCGCAGGGAAATCATCTTCGATCAGCTCGTCTTTATCGGTGCTCATGTGTCACTCCAAGCCAAAGGGCCATTGGCCGTCCTTATAGCGAGAATCACGGAGTCGGTAAAAAAGATTTTTTCAATCGAATTGGTTGGTTTTTCGCTATTGCCTCAATCGTCAGAGGTCTTGTCCCTGTACTCGCACAAGTCTTCGATCCTGCAGCTGCCGCAGCGTGGCTTGCGTGCCTGGCAGACGTAGCGCCCGTGGAGAATGAGCCAGTGGTGAGCGTCGAGCAGGTAATCCTTTGGTACGAATTTCATCAGCTTCTTCTCGACGTCCAGTACCGTCTTGCCCGGCGCGATGCCGGTGCGATTGCTGACGCGGAAGATGTGCGTATCGACCGCCATGGCCAGTTGGCCAAAGGCGGTATTGAGCACCACGTTCGCAGTCTTGCGACCGACGCCGGGCAATGCCTCTAGTGCTTCGCGCGTTTGCGGGACTTCGCTGCCGTGTTGCTCTATCAGCAAGCGGCAGGTCTCGATGACGTTCTTCGCCTTGCTGTTGTAAAGGCCGATGGTCTTGATGTATTCGCTCAAACCCTCGACCCCCAGGGTATAAATAGCCTCGGGCGTATTGGCGATAGGGAAGAGCCGCGCGGTCGCCTTGTTGACGCCGACATCCGTCGCCTGCGCGGAAAGGATGACGGCAATCAGCAGTTCGAAGGGCGTGGTATAGGCCAATTCGGTTTTTGGTTCAGGATTGTCTTCGTGCAGCCTGCGGAAGATCTCCAGGCGTTTGGCGGCATTCATGGGGTCAAAGCGTTCCTTGACGGCTTGAGGTGGCAGGGGCCGGACGCAGGCGATTGTACAAGGCCAGGAGCAGGCCGAGCAGTATCAATGCGCCGGGTGTCAGTACCGCCAGGTGGATGCCGGCACTCTGTCCCAGCCATTGGCGGCAGGCACCCAATATCAGGTACAGGCCCATCAGGCCCAGCAGATACCGGATGAGTGCCGGCCACCGCCCAGTGTGCGGTGCCAGGACATCCACAGCGACGCAGTGCAGGCTCAGCAGGGCAGGGTAATGGCCCAGGCTCAGCGCCAGCGGGAGCGCCCAGGCGTTCAGGCCCAATTGCAGGCAGCTCGCCAGGGCGGCGGCGAGTATCAGGCTCGCGATAATCCGCGGGGCACCGATCATGCGGCGCAGAGGTCGCATCAGCGCTTGGTGGCCGAGTACCAGCAACAGGGTCGACAATCCGATTGCCAGCGCGTTCGCCAGCGTCTGGGTGGCGCCGAGCAAAGGGGCCAGGGCACTGCCCAGCAGCCAGAACCTATTCATCGGTGGTGTGCTCCAACAGACTGCTGCGATGTGCATCGAAGTAGCGCAGGGCATCCTGCAAGGCCGCCATCACTGCGCGTGAGGTGACGGTGGCGCCGGCCAACTGGTCGAAGTCGCCTTGATCGCGTTTCACCGCCCAGTTGGCCTCTGCGCCTTGCCGGTCGAATTGCTCAATCCAGTGGCTCGCAGGGTCGCCTAGTTGCCCGCCGAGCCCCGGGCTTTCTTCCTGTGTCAGCACCCGTGTCGCGATCAGGCGGCCATTGGGATCGATGGCGATCGACAGCATGATGGGGCCAGCATATCCCTGGGTCTGGCTGCGTAGCACGATGGCACTGGTAGTGCCGACCAGGGTTGCGCGGTAGCCGCCCAGTAGCCGGCTGTGCTGCAGTTCAGTGTTGGTAATAGGTAGAGGCGCTTGCAGTGGATCGTTGTCGTACCGCTGTGGGGGCAGCACCGCCAGCCATTGTTGTTCTTGCAGCTCTCGTGCGGCATCGGCAATGGGCGCAGATGTCCACTGCCGCCAGACCAGGGTGGCGGCGACGGCCAGGACGGCGACCAAGGCAAGGTAGAGCAGGTCGCGCAGCCTCGCGTTCATGATGTGAGGGCCTGGCGCCGGGCTGCAAGGCGATCGAGCGCCGGCGCTGCCAGGTTCATCAGCAGTACCGCGAAGGCCGTGCCGTCGGGGTAGCTGCCCCAGGTGCGTATCAAGTAGATCAGCAGCCCGCAGCCGATGCCGAACAACAGGCGGGCTAGCGGCAGGCGAGGGCCGGACACCGGTTCGGTGGCGATGAAGAAGGCCGCCAGCATGGTCGATCCGCTGAACAGGTGCAGCAACGGTGAGCCGTGAGAGTCCGACCCCGAGCCGTTCCAGAACAGCAGGCTGACGACCAGCAGCGCACCCAGTAGCCCCGCTGGGGCATGCCAGCTGAACACGCGGCGCTGCAGGAGAAAGATGCCGCCCAGCAAGAATGCCAGGTTCAGCCATTCGCTGGTGCGCCCACCGAGGTTACCGAAGCCGGGGTTGCTGGCGAACAGCTCGTCGACGGTCAGGCTGCGGTTGTGGCGCAGCACGTCGAGTACCGTGGGGCCGGCCCAGGCATCGATCTGCGTGCCGTCGCCGAATACCAGGCTCAGGCTGTCTGTCAGTTGGAGGTTGCCCGTCGGCCAGTGGGTCATTTGCAGCGGGAAGCTCAGCAGCACGAAGGCGTATCCCAGCATGGCCGGGTTGAAGGGGTTGCGGCCGACGCCGCCAAATGCGTGCTTGCCCAGGGTGATTGCCACCAGCACCGCGGTCATTGGCAGCCACCAGGGAGCCAGGGTGGGCAGGGCGATCGCCAGCAGCACGGCGCTGACCAGAGCGCTGCCGTCGCTGAGGAAAGGACGTATTGGCTGGCCACGCAGATACAGCGATACCGCCTCGCAGGTCAGTGCCGTTGCGCTGCACAACAGCAGGTTGAACAGCACGCCCCAACCCTGCAACCAGAGCAGGAATAGCAGGCCAGGGACACAGGCCAGCAGCACCTGGCCCATGGCATTGCACTGGCGGCTGTCAGGCGTCTGCATGGCCCGGTCCGACCAGTAGCGCATCGAGCTGTTGCTGCGCCTTCTGCGCTGCCGCCTCCAGTCGCTGGACCTGCGCATGCTGTGCCTGGTCCACTGTCGCGCCCAGGGCGCCACGCGCGGCGTTCAGCTGAGCACGGCTCATGGCCGCAGCGATCTTGGCCCGTTTCAGCGCGCTCTCCTGATCAGCCCCTTGCGTGCCGGTGATGCGCTGAACTCGGGCTTGGCGCTCGGCCTGGCGGCGCGTTTCTTCGCGCTGTAGACGTACGGTTCGTTGTTCGTGGCGCAGTCGCGCCTGATTGCGACGATGGCTGCGAGCGACCAGATGCTCGGCGGTCTGCGCCAGTCCACCGACGATCGGCACCAGGTTGTCCGGCAGTGGCTGCAGCTCGATGCAGTCGACCGGGCAGGGCGCCAGGCACAGGTCGCAGCCGGTGCATTCGCTGGCGATCACGGTATGCATCAGCTTGCTGGCACCAACGATGGCATCTACCGGGCAGACCTGGATGCACTTGGTGCAGCCGATGCACTCGGCTTCGCGGATGAAGGCGACCTGCGCTGGCGCCGCACGGCGCTCGGGGTCCGGGGCGATCACTGGCACCTGCAGCAGCTGGGCCAGGGCGGCGATGGTTTCGCTGCCGCCAGGCGGGCATTTGTTGATCGCTTCGCCCGCCGCCAGGCCTTCTGCGTAAGGTCGACAGCCTGCGTGATCGCATTTGCCACACTGGGTCTGCGGTAGCAGGGCGTCGATGCGGTGAATCAGGTTCATTGTGTGAACAGTCCGTTGAGGCCAGAAAAGGCCATGGCCATGACTCCAGCACTGATCAGCTCGATCGGCAGGCCGCGAAAAGCGCGGGGCATGTCAGGATGATCGAGACGTTGGCGCAGGTCGTCGAACAATGCCAGTGCCAGCCAGAACCCCATTCCCAGGGCCAGCGCCCAGGCGCCAGTAGCGGCTGGGCTGGATTGCGATGTGGCCAAGTGCAACAGCAAGCCTAGCACCGCGACATTGCCCAGCAGCAGCGGCGCCAGGTTCTGTACCGGCCAATGAGGGCGCAGGCGCGCCAGTGCCGTCGGGATGCCCCACGCCAGCAGCGCCAGCAATGGCAACGCCAGCAACATTTGCAGCCCTGCCAGCTGCGGCTGGCGCAGCAACAGGGCTGCGGGCACCATCAACAGCATCGACAGTGCGCTGCACAGGCCGAGCAGGTGCAGGCGTGCACGGTCGGGCGTGCCGCTGTGCAGGATCAGGTGATTGACCAGCGCGGCGCTGACCAGAACCAGGACGAAATCGCTCATGGAGGTGCCGAGGGCCGGGGATGGAACGATTATCCGGCAGGGAGCAGGCATTGGAAATGCCCAAAGAGGAGGCAAGCCAGGGGATCGCAGGACGACCCCCTGGGCAAGAGGGTCTTACTTGATACGCTGACCTGGCTTGGCGCCGCTGTCCGGGCTCAGCAGGTAGATCTCTTCACCGCCAGGGCCGGCGGCCATGACCATGCCTTCGGAAACACCAAAGCGCATTTTCCGAGGTTTGAGGTTGGCTACCATCATGGTCAGTCGGCCTTCGAGCTTCGATGGGTCCGGGTAGGCCGACTTGATGCCGGAGAACACGTTGCGACGCTCGTCGCCGATGTCGAGTGTAAGTTGCAGCAGCTTGTCGGCACCGGCCACGGCCTCGGCCTTGACGATCAGCGCCACGCGCAGGTCGACGGCGGCGAAGGTGTCGAACTCGATCTCGGCCGACAGCGGGTCCTTGTCCAGCTCGCCGTTGCCGGCAGGCGCCTTGCCTTCGGCGGCCAGCAGGTCTTCCTTGCTGGCGGCGACCATGGCTTCGACTTTGGCCGGCTCGATGCGGCTCATCAGGGCCTTGAACGGGTTCAGCTTGTGGTTTTCCAGGCGCGACTGCAGGTCGTTCCACTCAAGCGGTGCGACGTTGAGGAAGGCCTCGGCGTCGGCGGCCAGCACTGGAAGCACCGGCTTGAGGAAGATCACCAGTTGGCGGAACAGGTTGATGCCCTGGGCGCAGATGGCCTGGACTTCATCCTGCTTGCCTTCCTGCTTGGCCAGCGACCACGGTGCCTTGTCGGCGATCCAGGCGTTGGCGCGGTCGGCCAGGGCCATGATTTCGCGCATGGCACGGCCAAAGTCACGGGCCTCGTAGGCTTCGGCGATCGAGGGTGCGGCGGCCAGGAAGGCTTCGGTCAGCTCCGGTGCGGCGTCGCCAGCAACCATTACGCCTTCATTGCCCTTGTGGATGAAGCCTGCGCAGCGGCTGGCAATGTTGACTACCTTGCCGACCAGGTCGGAGTTGACCTTCTGCACGAAGTCCTCGAGGTTCAAGTCGAGATCGTCGACCCCACGGCCCAGCTTGGCTGCGTAGTAGTAACGCAGGTACTCGGGCTGCAGGTGGTCGAGGTAGGTGCGCGCCTTGATAAAGGTGCCGCGAGACTTGGACATCTTCGCGCCGTTGACGGTCAGGTAGCCGTGCACGTTGACGGCAGTCGGCTTGCGGAAACCTGCACCTTCGAGCATGGCGGGCCAGAAGAGAGCGTGGAAGTTGACGATGTCCTTGCCGATGAAGTGATACAGCTCGGCTTTGGAGTCTGCGTTCCAGAACGCGTCGAAGTCCAGCTCCGGGCGGCGATCACAGAGGTTCTTGAAGCTCGCCATGTAGCCGATCGGCGCATCCAGCCAGACATAGAAGTACTTGCCCGGCTCGCCCGGAATCTCGAAGCCGAAGTACGGCGCGTCACGGGAAATGTCCCACTCCTGCAGACCGGAATCCAGCCACTCGGCGAGTTTGTTGGCGACCGCGTCCTGCAAGGTGCCACTGCGTGTCCACTGCTGCAGCATGGCCTGGAAGTCGGGCAGCTTGAAGAAGAAGTGCTGGGAGTCGCGCAGTACTGGCGTGGCACCGGAAATCGCCGACTTGGGGTTCTTCAGCTCGGTGGGGGCGTAGGTGGCACCGCACTTCTCGCAGTTGTCGCCGTACTGGTCCTCGGTCCCGCACTTGGGGCAGGTGCCCTTGATGAAGCGGTCGGCCAGGAACATGCCCTTCTCGGGGTCGTAGTACTGGGTCACGGAGCGATTGGCGATGTGCCCGGCTTCACGCAGGCGCGTGTAGATCAGGCTCGACAGCTCGCGGTTCTCTTCGCTGTGGGTGGAGTGGAAGTTATCGAACTCGACCAGGAAGTCGGCGAAGTCACTGCTGTGCTCGGCCTGGACGTTGGCGATCAACTGCTCGGGCGTGATGCCTTCTTTCTCTGCGCGCAGCATGATCGCCGAACCGTGGGCGTCGTCGGCGCAGACATAGATGCACTGGTTGCCACGCAGTTTCTGGAAGCGTACCCACATGTCCGTCTGGATGTACTCAAGCATATGGCCAAGATGGATGGATCCATTGGCATAGGGCAGGGCGCTGGTGACGAGAATCTGGCGTGGCTCGGACATGGTGGCTCGGCTACTTATCTGGCGACGGGTAAAAATTGAGGATGATCGGCCACTATAAAGGGCTGGGAAATATATTTCACCCCGCACACGCATCTGCTGACGGTTGACGGGTTAGCATAGGCGCCTGATTCACTTTTTTCGGAATGCCAGGGGAGTCTCCATGAGTGCCGTCACACGTGCCGCCATTGAAGGCGTGCTTCGCCAGTACACCGACCCCTACCTGAACCAGGACCCGGTCAGCGCCGGTTGCGTGCGGGCGATCGACATTCAAGGTGGGCAGGTCAGTGTGCAGTTGCAGCTGGGCTATGCCGCTGCACTGTTTCGCAACGGCTGGGCTCAGGTATTGCAAACGGCGATCGAGAACCTCGAAGGCGTGACGTCGGCGCAGGTGAGCATCGATACGCTGATCGCCACACACAAGGCCCAGGCCCAGGTGCCTGCGCTGGCCAATGTGAAGAATGTCATTGCCGTGGCTTCGGGCAAGGGCGGCGTCGGCAAGTCGACCACAGCTGCCAACCTGGCCTTGGCCCTGGCTCGCGAGGGCGCGAGGGTCGGTATTCTCGATGCGGACATCTACGGCCCAAGCCAGGGTGTGATGTTCGGGATCCCCGAAGGTACCCGCCCGCAGATTCGCGAGCAGAAGTGGTTCGTGCCGATCAAGGCCCATGGCGTCGAGGTGATGTCGATGGCGTTCCTGACCGACGACAACACACCGATGGTCTGGCGTGGCCCGATGGTTTCCGGCGCCTTGCTGCAACTGGTGACCCAGACCGCCTGGGACGACCTGGACTACCTGGTGATCGACATGCCGCCGGGCACTGGCGACATTCAACTGACCCTGGCGCAGAAAGTGCCGGTAGCCGGTTCCGTGATCGTCACCACCCCGCAGGACCTGGCACTGCTGGATGCGAAGAAGGGTGTCGAGATGTTCCGCAAGGTCAACATCCCGGTCCTCGGTGTGGTGGAGAACATGGCGGTGCACATCTGCTCGAACTGCGGTCATGCCGAGCACCTGTTCGGTGAAGGTGGCGGTGAGAAGCTGGCGGCGCAGTATGGCGTCGAGTTGCTGGCGTCGTTGCCGCTGTCGATGCTGATTCGCGAGCAGGCAGACAGCGGCAAGCCGACAGCGATCGCCGAGCCGGAAAGCCAGATTGCCATGGTCTACCAGGAGCTGGCCCGTCAGGTGGGGGCTCGGATCGTGCTACAGGAAGCGGCGGCGCCGGCAATGCCGAGCATCACTATCAGCGAGGACTGATCCGCTGCTGGCCAACCCCGTGTAGCAGCAACTGTCTTGCTCAAAATCTAAAGACCAGCCCAAATCCCTGTGGGGGCGGCGGTTCGCCGCTGCGACTGGTCCCGCGAACACGGGCGTAGCCCGTGCCAGGCAACGCGGTGTCTTTTTCGCGGGCAAGCCCGCTCTTACAGGCACCGCTCCTACACTGGGGCACAAAAAAACCCGCCGGAAGGCGGGTTTTTTTGAAAGCGAGGAAGCTAAATCGACTTAGGCGATTTGAACTTCTTCAGCCTGCATGCCTTTCTGGCCGCGGGTAGCGACGAAAGTAACAGCCTGGCCTTCTTTCAGGGTTTTGAAGCCGTCAGCCTGGATGGCTTTGAAGTGTACGAACAGGTCGTCACCCGACTGAGGAGTGATGAAGCCGTAGCCCTTCTCATCGTTGAACCACTTAACAACACCGGATTGGCGATTGGACATGTGTCTGTCTCCTTGGACAAAGTAGATTTCGGCTCAGGAATTGCCCTGGCCGGGACTGAGTGCAAAGAGAGCGGAAAATTCAGCGATGGGCCGATCAGGATCGTGCATCAAACAGATTCTCGGTGTCACGTGCAGCACAGTGGCGCCACCTTACCCCACTTTCCGCAAGCTGCCAATGGCCAACAGCGGCTTTGATGAAATTCGGATCGGCGGGTGGCCAGCCCCCGTCCGGCGCGGGATAAGGGCAGGGAACTTTAACGCGCGGGCCAGGACCGGTAAGATGCGCATCTCGTTTTTTCACCTCGTACTTTCAGGACATCCCGCCATGAGCATCAAATCGGACAAGTGGATTCGCCGCATGGCGCAGGAACACGGCATGATCGAGCCGTTCGTCGAGCGCCAGGTGCGTGGCGAACAGGACAGCCGGGTGATCTCCTTCGGTGTCTCCAGCTACGGCTACGACGTACGTTGCGCCGATGAATTCAAGGTGTTCACCAACATCAATTCGGCCACCGTCGATCCGAAGAACTTCGATGCCGGCAGCTTCGTCGACATCAAGAGCGACGTCTGCATCATCCCGCCGAACTCCTTCGCCCTGGCCCGTACTGTCGAGTACTTCCGCATTCCGCGCGATGTCCTGACCATCTGCCTGGGCAAGAGCACTTATGCCCGCTGCGGCATCATCGTCAACGTCACCCCCCTGGAGCCGGAGTGGGAGGGGCACGTCACCCTCGAGTTCTCCAACACCACCACTCTCCCGGCCAAGATCTACGCCAACGAAGGCGTGGCCCAGATGTTGTTCCTGCAATCCGATGAAGAGTGCGAGGTGTCGTACAAGGATCGCGGCGGCAAATACCAGGGCCAGCGCGGCGTCACGCTGCCACGTACCTGAGCCGACGAGCTGGGGGAATTAGTTCCCCTTTTGCCACTCCAACGAGGTAAGTCCCCGGCGTGCATGACGTACGCCGGCCCTCGTCAGGAGCAGCCCATGAAACTCGATCCTGCAATCAGCGCGAAGCTGGCCGTCCTGCAGCCGAACCAGATCGGCATGATGGCCTGGACTCTGCTCGCGCACCCGCATCCGCCGACGGATCTGCACGCCGGTGGCGTCCCGCACCAGCCTGATCCCGATACCCCGCAACCCCCCGAGCCTGGCGAGCACCCGCCGATGGAGCCGGGCGAGCCGACCTTGCCCGACGAGCCGCCTCCAGCGCCAGTCGCCTGATCAGGCCGGCACTGCCCAGACCCGTTGATCGCCCACGACGAACAGGCGGGCGCCGGGCTCTGGTTGTACCGTCCAACCGCCGGTGAATTCGCCGAACGCCGGCAGCAGGCTGACCTTTGCGTGGAACATGAAGCACGCCAGGCGCAGGCGTTGGCGGCCACGACCGCGCAGGACGCACGCCGGATGGACATGGCCTGCGATCACCGGATGCTCAGGGTGAGCGCCGGTCTCGTGCTGTAGCGCGAATGGCGGCAGTAGCAAAGGCTCGTCGACAACTTCAATGGCGAGCTCCTGCGGCGGATCGCCAGCATGACGGTCGTGATTGCCTCGCACCAGGACCACCCGTAACCCTGGGTGCCGTTCGCGCCATGCAGCTACACGGGCCAGGGTGGCAGGTGCTCGCGCAGTACGTGCGTGGAGAAAGTCGCCGAGCACGATCAACTGCTGGCAAGCGTAATGCTGCAAGAGCGTGTCCAGGCGATCCAGGGTCGCCTGGGTAGTGCCGCGTGGCACCGGTTGGTGCAGGGCGCGGTAGCTGGCGGCCTTGCCAATGTGCAGGTCGGCAACCAGAAGCGCGCGCCGGGCTGGCCAGTAGAGCGCTTTTTCAGGTAACAGCCACAGCGTTTCGCCGCAATGTTCGATCACCAGGTGGTGCACGTTCAGGATTTCCTCCGTTCAGTTCCCGCAAGGTCGCTCATGGTTCGGCTCGCCGCCTTTTCGAGATCCGCCACCATCCGGGCGATGCGGTCTGCCAGTTTTTCCGTGCTCAGGGTTTCGCGCATGCCCTCGACCAATAGGGCGAAGGCCAGCGGCCCGGGCCGGCGCAATGCGTGCAGATCGAGGCGCAATCCTGACATTTTCTGCAACTGCTGATGCAGGCGCTCGATCTCCAGCTCCTCACGCAGCACCTCGTCGCGCGCCTGGCCGAGCAGCAGATTGCCAGCGTCATGCTTGCGAAACACCTCGTAGAACAGACCACTGGAGGCCTGGAGCTGGCGAGTGCTTTTCTGCGCGGCGGGATAGCCGCCGAATACCAGCCCGGCGATCTGGGCAATTTCACGAAAGCGCCGCAGCGCCATCTCGCCAGCATTCAGGCTGGCCAGCACATCTTCCAGCAAATTGTCCGCAGCCAGTGCAGCGGGCAAGTGCGCGGCCCAGTCCACAGGGCTCGCTGCGAGCAGTTCGAAGCCGTAGTCATTGACCGCGATCGATACCGACAGCGGCTGCACGCGGCTGACCCGCCAGGCGATCAGGTTGGCAAGGCCCAGATTGGCCATGCGCCCGGCGAAGGGATAGAGAAACAGGTGCCAGCCCTGGCGCGAGTGCAGGGTTTCGGCCAGCAATGTGCGCTGTGTGGGCAGGGCCGACCAGCTCGCCTGGAGTGTCAGCAGAGGGCGAACGGCGTGCATTTCTGCGCCTTCGTAGCGGCCGTGGGCTGCTGCATCCAGACGCTCGACCAGCGCTTGCGCCAGCTCGCTCGACAGCGGCATGCGTCCGCCATTCCAGCGTGCTACCGCCGCCTTGCGCGCGGTGCTGCGGCGCACGTAGGCGGTCATGTTCTCGACCCTTACCAACTCCAGGATACGTCCGCCGAACAACAGCGCGTCACCGGGCTTGAGACGGGCAATGAAAGATTCCTCCACGCTGCCCAGCGACTTGCCACCGCCCCCTTTGCTCCAGTACTTCAACTGCAGGCTGGCGTCGCTGACGATGGTGCCGATACCCAGACGATGACGCCGGGCGAGGCGCTCGCTGGCCACGCGCCAGATGCCGTCGGGGTGCGCTGCGACGCGCTGGTAGTCCGGGTAGGCGGTGAGCGAGCTGCCGCCATTGCGCACAAATGACAATGCCCATTGCCACTGGCTCTCTTCGAGATCGCGAAAGGCCCAGGTGCTGCGAACCTCCTCGAACAGTTCGGCCGGTCGGAAACCACTGCCCAGCGCCATGCTGACCAGGTGCTGGACCAGCACGTCCATGCTCAGGCGCGGCGAATAGCGTGCCTCGATATGCCCGGAAGCCAGCGCCTGGCGTGCCGCCGCCGCTTCCACCAGTTCAAGGCTGTGGGTCGGTACCAGGGTCACCCGTGAGGTACGCCCAGGTGCGTGCCCAGAGCGGCCTGCACGTTGCAGCAAGCGGGCGATGCCTTTGGCCGAGCCGATCTGCAGGACGCGTTCGACGGGCAGGAAATCCACACCCAGGTCGAGGCTTGAGGTGCAGATCACTGCCTTCAGCGTGCCCTGCTTGAGGCTGCGCTCGACCCAGTCACGGGCGTGCCGGGCAAGCGAGGCATGGTGCAGAGCGATCAATCCCGCCCACTCGGGATGCGCCTCGAGCAGGGCCTGGTACCAGAGCTCGGCCTGGGCGCGGGTGTTGGTGAACACCAGGCTGCTGGCGCTGGCCTCGATCTCGGCGCTGACCTGAGGGAGCATCTTCAGCCCCATGTGCCCGGCCCAGGGGAAGCGTTCGATCGCGCTCGGCACCAGGGTGTCGACCAGGATGCGCTTGTCCTGACGGCCCTGAACCAGTCGCCCGCCGGCAGGCAGCAAGACTTCAAGGGCGTGCGGCAGGTTGCCCAGGGTGGCCGAAAGCCCCCACACCACCAGTTGCGGCTGCCAGCGCCGCAGCCGGGCCAGGGCCAGTTGCAACTGCACGCCGCGCTTGTTGCCGAGCAGTTCGTGCCATTCATCGACCACCACCAGGCGCAGGCTGGCGAAGTCGGCGGCAGCCTGTTCGCGGGTCAGCAGCAGGGTGAGGCTTTCGGGAGTGGTGACCAGCGTGCTGGGCAGGCGCCGGGCCTGGCGTGCACGTTCGGCACTGGTGGTGTCACCGCTGCGTACGCCGATGGTCCAGTTCAGCCCCAATTCATCCAGCGGTGCTTGCAGCGCGCGCGCGGTATCGCTGGCCAGGGCGCGCATCGGTGTGATCCACATCACCTGGAGTGGCGCCGGTCGGCGTGCGTCGTGCAACTGTGCGAAAGCGCGCAGGGCGCCGAGCCAGACGGCGTAGGTCTTGCCGCTGCCGGTGCTGGCGTGCAGCAGGCCCGACTCGCCGCGCTGGATCGCCGCCCAGACGCTGCGCTGGAAGGCGAACGGCTTCCAGTTGCGGGAGGCGAACCAGGTGCTGGCGAGGTCGGAAGGGGATGGCATCGGCGGCCGGTCTCGTCGAAGGCTGTGCTTCTACAGACCGGCCGCAAGGTGCTTTGGTTTGATCGGGATCAGTTGGCCAGCAGATAGCCGCTGCGGCAGACCTTTTCCCCTGCTACATGGGCGATCACCATACCGGTGGTGGCCATGCGCCGGACGCTGCGGGCGTAGAGCAGCCCGCCCTGGACGTTGCGGATCGGCGTCACCCGGTCGCTGAGCGGATCGATGACCTCGGCGATCAGTTGCCCAGGCTCCAGGTACTGCCCCGGTTTTGCGTGGAACACCAGCAGGCCACCCAGCGGTGCGATCAATGGCTCCACGGCAGCCAGCGGGGTGGCGGGGTGGCGCAGCGGCGGCAATGCTGCGGGCTGGCCTTCGATCACCCCGCAGTGGGTGAGGAAGTCGAGGATTGCCTGGCAGTCCTGGCTTGCCAGCTCGTGATTGACATCGGCCTGGCCACGCAGCTCGACGGTCACCGAGAAGCTGCCCATGGGGATCGGGAAACGCTTGGCAAAACGCTGCTGCAGTTGCCACCACACCAGGCTGAAGCACTCGTCGAACGACTGCCCGCCGGAGTCGGTGGCCAGCAGGCTGGCCTGGGCGCCGAGATAGCGCGCCAGCGGCTCGACTTGGGGCCAGGCTTCGGGCGTGGTGTAGAGGTGTTCGACGGCTTCGAAGTCGCAGTGCAGGTCCAGCACCATGTCGGCGTCGCAGGCCAGGCGCTGCAAAGCCAGGCGCTGGGATTGCAGGGGGGTGACGGCGGGGTGGCTGTCGAGCCCGCGGCGCAGGTATTCCCGGATCAGCGCGAGGTTGTGTGCCGGGTCTTGCGTGAGGTGGCTTTCGATCTGGTCGCCGATGCTGTCGGACAGGTCGACGAAGTTGCGATTGAAGTTTTCCCCGCTCTGCAGTTCGAAGCGCCCCAGCGGTGCGTCCAGCAGCACCTGTTCCAGACCCACCGGGTTGGCCACCGGCACCAGCACCACTTCGCGGCGCAGCAGACCTTGCTGGTGCAGTTCGTTCAGGCGCCGCTTGAGGTGCCAGGCCACCAGCATGCCGGGCAATTCGTCGGCGTGCAGCGAGGCCTGGATGTACACCTTGCCGCCACCGCGTGGGCCGAAGTGAAAGCTGTGCAACTGGCGGCAGATGCCGGGTACGGGGGACAGCAGTTCGTGGGTCGAGTGGTGCATGGGGGTCCTGGTCTGCGCTGGGCGTTGAACATGGGCGACTGGAAATAGAAGCACAAACCAGGGCTTTGTGCATGCTGGTGTGCGTAGATGCAGCTATACAGGGCCCAGCAAGCTCTGCAGGGTTGCCAGGTCGTCGGCCTCCTCGACCGGCTTGTCCAGCCTCCAGCGCAGCATGCGCGGGAAGCGTACGGCGATGCCGCTCTTGTGACGCTTGGACAGGGCGATGCCTTCGAAACCCAACTCGAAGACCAGCGTCGGGGTGACGCTGCGTACCGGGCCGAAGGTTTCCACAGTGGTCTTGCGGATGATCGCATCGACCTTGCGCATCTCTTCGTCGCTCAAGCCTGAATAGGCTTTGGCGAAGGGCACCAGGTTGCGTTGCGCTGTTCCTGGAGGCGCATCCCAGACGGCGAAGGTGTAGTCGCTATAGAGGCTGGCGCGTCGGCCATGGCCGCGCTGGGCGTAGATCAGCACGGCGTCGACGCTGAACGGGTCGACCTTCCATTTCCACCACAGGCCCAGGTCCTTGGTGCGGCCGACGCCGTACAGGGCATCGCGCCGCTTCAGCATGAGCCCTTCCACCCCCAGGTTGCGCGACTGCTCACGTTGCTCGGCCAGGGCTATCCAGTTCGGTGCCTGCACCAGGGGTGAAAGCAGCACGGGGGCCAAGGGGTACTCGACCAGCACGCGTTCCAGTTGCCCCCGGCGCTCGTGCTGTGGGCGGTTGCGCCAGTCCTCGCCGTGCCATTCCAGCAGATCGTAGGCTTGCAGCACCACCGGTGCATCGGCCAGCAGTTTGCGGCCCAGGGTCTTGCGGCCCAGCCGCTGCTGGAGCAGGGCAAAGGGCTGCACTGCCAGACTGTCGTCGCAGGCGCCGGGCTTCCATACCAGAATCTCGCCATCGAGCACGGTGCCATCAGGCAATGTCTCTGTCAGGCTGTGCAACTCGGGAAAACGCTCGGTGACCAGTTCCTCGCCCCGTGACCAGATCCACAGCTGGCCCTCGCGCTTGACCACCTGGGCGCGGATGCCATCCCACTTCCATTCTGCCTGCCAGTCATCGACCGGGCCGAGCAGTGTCTCGAACTGTTCCAGTGGCGCCTGCAGGGCGTGGGCGAGAAAGAACGGATAGGGCTGGCCGCCGCGCTGGGCGTGTTCGTCGTCGGACTCGGGGGCAATCAGCTTCAGGTAGCTTTCAGCAACGGGGCGATGAGCCAGGTCGGTGTAGCCGACCAGGCGCTGGGCCACACGCTTGGCATCCAGCCCCGACAACTGCGCCAACGCACGGGTGACCAGCAGCTTGGAGACGCCGACACGGAAGCTGCCGGTGATCAACTTCAGGCATAGCATCAGGCTGGGGCGGTCCAGCCTCTCCCAGAGTGTCGGCAAGCGCTGGCGCACCTCATCCGCCGGTTGCCCGCGCAAGGGCAGCAGGTGCTGCTCGACCCACACGGCCAGGCCCTCGTCGGTATCGTGTCGGTGCTGGGGCAACAGCAGGGAAATGGTCTCGGCCAGGTCGCCGACAGCCTGGTAGCTCTCTTCGAACAGCCAGTCGGGCAGGTCTGCCAACTGCGTGGCCAGCTCACGTAGCAGACGGGTCGGCACCAGTTGGCGCGGGCGGCCTCCGGCCAGGAAGTACACCGCCCAGGCCGCATCGGCGGCGGGAGCCTCGGCGAAATAGTCGCGCAGGGCCTGCAGCTTGGCGTTGCTCGAAGTGGTGGCGTCCAGGCGCAGGTAGAGTTCGGCGAAGGCCTTCATGTGGCGCTCTCCGGCGCGGGCGTGTCGTCTTCCTCGCCGTACTCGGTGGCGAAGGCTCGGGCGTCCAGGCCCTGTTCGCACAGGTAGCGCACCAGCACGTTGACCGAGCCATGGGTGACCATGACCCGTTCCGCACCGGTTTCGCCGATCGCCCACAGCAGCCCAGGCCAGTCGGCATGGTCGGAAAGTACGAAGCCGCGATCGACGCCACGCCGGCGCCGGGTGCCACGCAGCAGCATCCAGCCACTGGCGAAGGCATCGCTGTAGTCGCCGAAACGGCGCATCCAGCTACTGCCACCTGCAGAGGGTGGTGCCAGCACCAGGGCTTGGCGCAGGCGTGGATCGTTGCGTGGCAGATCTCCAGCGTACAGGGTCTCCGGCAGGGCGATCCCGGCTTCGCGATACACGCGGTTGAGCGGCTCGACCGCGCCGTGCACCACGATCGGCCCTATATCTGCGTCCAGCCCGTGGAGAATGCGCTGGGCTTTGCCGAAGGCGTAGCAGAACAGCACGCTGGCCTTGCCCAGGTCACGATTGGCACGCCACCAGGCATTGATGCCTTCGAACACCTCGGCCTGCGAGGGCCAGCGATAGATCGGCAGGCCGAAGGTGGATTCGGTGATGAAGGTGTGGCAGCGCACCGGCTCGAACGGCGCGCAGGTTCCGTCTGGCTCAACCTTGTAGTCGCCCGAGGCGACCCACACCTGGCCCTGGTGTTCAAGGCGCACCTGGGCCGAGCCGAGCACGTGGCCGGCAGGGTGGAAGCTCAAGGTGATGCCGTGATGCTGGAGGCGTTCTCCATAAGGGAGGGTTTGCAAGTCGATGTCCTGGCCAAGACGGCTGCGCAGGATACCGGCGCCGGGTTCGGCACACAGGTAGTGGCCGTTGCCGGTGCGCGCATGATCGCCGTGGCCATGGGTGATCACCGCACGGTCCACCGGGCGCCAGGGGTCGATGTAGAAGTCCCCGGGCGGGCAGTACAGCCCTTCGGGGCGGGCAATGACGAGGTCCATGGCGTTCGCGCTGGCTGAGGTTACAAGTTAGGAGCGCAGCGCTGGCCAGGAAGTTCGGATGACGTGGTGCTGACGAGCGGCCCGGACGAGCCGCTCGGGGTTGCCGCCTACTTGCCCGGCACCAGCGTCAGGCGCTGGCTGCCATAGGCGCGGGCAAAGTTCTGCGGTTGCACGGGCAGGCTCATGAAGCGCCCTTTGAACCAGGCGTCCAGGCCGTCACTGTAGTGAGGGCTGGCCGGGTTGCCGGACTGGCCGCTGCTGGTCAGGATCTGCAGCGGTTCGGCCTGGCCGAAGTCGACGACCATGCGTGCGGAGGCTGGCAGGCTGGTTTCGAAACCGTTGCCCCAGGCGTAAGGGGTCAGGACCAGGGTGCTGAAGTCACCGCCGGTGGCCATCGGCGCGCGGCTGACGGTATCGCCGAGCCCGTGGTAATTCGCTGCTGGCCAGCGGTACTGGTGCAGCTTGCCCCATTGCCAGGCACGCCGGTCGGCGCCCATCTGCGCGACACCGGCATCCACCGCGCCGGCCAGGCTGCGGGCGAGGATGGTCGGTTTGTCTTCTTTCTGCGGCGTGTTGCGGTCATCCCAGAACGGACTGTCTTCGCGACCAAGCAGGTGGTCGGCCTGGGCCGAGTACGACAGCCGGGCGTTGCTGACAAACGCTTGCCAGGCCGGGCTGGACTCGGGGCCAAGCTCGTCGAGGAAGGTCTGGCGGGTGACGGCCTGGAGGAACAGTTCGTACAGCGCCGCATCGGCCGAGACTGGGCTCAGGCGGCCATCGAAAGCCTTGAGCCGGGTCAGGGCTTCACGGGCCTTGTCGCGCTGCTCGGCGGGCAGGGCATCGATGGCCTGTTTGAGCGGCTGGGCCATGCCCGGGGCGTCGAACATGCGCTTGAGCTTGTCGGCCAGCAGGGTGACCTGGTCGTTCTGCAAGGCCATCAGGCTACGGCTGTCATGACGCCCGTTACCGGCCAACTGGCCCAGGCGCTCCGCGCGTTCGGGGTAGTACCAGGTGCTGGACAGCTGCATGCCGTAGCCCTTGGGCAGGCTGCGCTGGTTGGCATGGCCGATCCAGCCGCTGGGCGGGTCCTGGTCGTAGGGGTGGAGCATCGCATCGGCGAAACCATCCCAGTCGAAGCGTCCGTCCCAGCCCGGCGAAGGCAGCAGGCCCTGGCCTTCGCGGCGATTGGGGTAACGGCCACTGACCTGCCAGCCAATGTGCTCGGGCTCGGCGAAGACGAAGTTCAGCGCAGCGGCGCCGATTTCGCGGGTGCTGTCGAAGGCGCGTTCGAGGTTGCTGGCGCGGGTCAGGTCGAACAGCGCATCGAGGCTCTTGTCGTCCTTGAGCTGCGGCAGGTGCAGGGCCAGGCCATAGCCGTTGCCGGGCTGGCCGAGCAGGGTGCCATGGCGGGTGTCGTACAGCACTTCGCGCACCGGGCGCTGGCCGCGCACGAAGAAGGTTTCGTTACGCGCGCGGGCCGGCTGCCACTTGCCGTCGGCCAGGTAGGTGAGTTGACTGCCCTGGCGGCGCAGTTGCTCAAGGAACAGGTCCTGGTTGTCGGCCATCACGGCGCTGCTGCTCCAGGCCAGCTTGCCGTTGTAGCCGGCCAGCACGATCGGCAGGCCGGGTAGCGACAGGCCGGCGACCTGGTACTTGCCGGTGTGGATCTGTACCGGACTCAGCGCCCAGGCGGCGCGGCTGTCGCTGGCCAGCAGGCTCTTGCCGCTGCGGCTGCGCAGGGGGCCCAGGGCCAGGTTCGAGGAACCGGGGCTGCCCAGCAAGTCGAGGTCGGCGAGCTTCTGGCTGGCGGCGGCGACGTCGTTCAGGCCGGGGATCTGGCTGGCCAGGTTGATGCCCTTGAGCTTGTCGGTCTCGGCCTCGGCCAGAGGCTCGTCGGGTGCACCTGGCAGCAGCCAGGCGAGCTTGTCGCTGCCGACCTTCTGCGCCAGGGTCAGGGCCGAGAGTTCCTCCTGCAGGTTCACCGATTGGCTGAAGGCGTAGAGGCTGAAGATCAGCGCCGAGTCTTCGGGCTTCCAGTATTCGGGGCGATAGCCGCTGCGGGCGAGTTCGGCCGGCAGCTTGTCGCGGTAGCGGAACAGATAGGCGTTGACCCCGCGGGCATAGACCTCGAAGAAGCGCTTCAGGCGCGGCGAGGCGTCGGCGTACAGCTGGCCGGCGCTCTGCTTGAGGTTGGCGGCGCGCATCAGGCGGTCGATGTCCAGGGCTTCGGAGCCAGCGATCTCGGCCAGTCGCCCCTGGGCGAGCAGGCGCATGGCGACCATCTGTTCGATGCGGTCGCCAGCATGGACGTAGCCGAGGCTGAACAGCGCATCGTGGAAACTGCTGCTCTCGATCAACGGTGCGCCCATGGCGTTGCGTCGGACCGAGACGTTCTGCGCCAGGCCTTTGAGTGGCTGGACGCCGGTGGTCGGTGGCACGCTGTCCTGGTAGCCGCCCATCTGGCAGCCGGCGAGCCCGAGCATGCCGAGCAGCACTGCGCTGGTGCCGAACCGAGGGCGGAAGGGAGGAAACACGGGGGCGGCCATGACGAAGGCTCCTGGGGGGCGTGGCGGGGTCGGAAAGGCGCTAAAGGTAGGGCGGCGCGCGTCGGGCTGCAAGCGGCAAACGCAGCGCCACCCGGAGCCGTGTTACGCGCCGTGGCACTTCTTGAATTTCTTCTCGCTGCCGCACGGGCATGGATCGTTGCGTCCGACGTCCTTCAGGGCGTTGCGCACCGGTTCCTGGTGGCCGTGGTTGCAGTGGGGGCCGTGCACATGGCCGTGGTCATGATCATGGTGATGATCGTGACCGTGGTTGCAGTCGGGGCCATGGACATGGGGTTGCTGGGTCATTGCGGGTTACTCCGGTTGAAGATCGCCGGGGATTATCTCACCACTGCGCGACAAGTGCAGGTCCCGTCGACTGATCAGGCCGGTATTGAGTTCGCCTTGCAGGGTGTAGTGCAGCGGATTGCCGCTTTTCAGCAGTTTGGCGAGGGGCTTGAGGTGCTGCCACAGGTTGGTGCGCGCGGTGATCTTGAAGGTACGCCGGGCATGTCCGCCGACACTGCGCCAGACACTGGTCTCGTCCTGCACCAGCAGCAGGTCATTGAGCCGGATTGCGTACGACAGGCTGCGGATGAACAGGCGGCTGTCGTTGGGGTTGTCGATACGCAGGTGCAGGATGAACTCCTGCTGGTGCAGACGCGCCTTGACGGTTTCCACCCTGACCAGGTGCACCTCCGGCTCGCGCCAGTCGTGGCCGCCCCATCCCGCACAGCCCCCCAGCAGGGCCAGGGTGAGACCAAGCAGGAGCAGGCGGGCCAGGGCATTCATCATCGGTTACCGAGGTAGCTGGCGCAGCATTTCTTGAACTTCTGCCCGCTGGCGCAGGGGCAGGGGTCGTTGCGCCCCGCCTTGAGCTCGACGGTCGGGTCGATGAAGTACCAGCGCCCGGCGTTCTGCACGAAAGCCGAGCGCTCGCGGTGCTGGTGGTCACCCTGCTGGTCGTGCCAGCGTGCCGTGAAGGTGACGAACGCATGTTCCGGTTGCCCCCCCAGGACCTGCGCACTTTCCACCTCCAACCCCAACCAGGTGCTCTGTGCACTCCAGGCGGCAATGCCGGCGCGGTCCAGCCCGGCCTGCTGGGCGGGAAGCGTGGTGGCTACCAGGTAATCCACCAGCCCCAGCACATAGGCGCTGTAGCGCGAGCGCATCAGCGTCTGGGCATCCGGTGCCGGGGTGCCGGCATGGTAGTGCCCGCAGCATGCGTCGAGAAGATTGCCGCTGCCACAGGGGCAGACCGAGACACTCATGAAATCACCACCAGTACTTGCCAAAGTTTTGCGGATTCGCCCAGAACTTGGCATTGAGCCAGTCCGGGACCTGCTTGTAGTCATGTAGATCATAGGTGAACAGGCTCAGTACCTGCTCGTCGCGACGGAATTTCTCGCTGGCTGACAGCGCCAGGGCGAAGAAATCGGTGTCCTGCCAGCCACAGGCGGCCAGGTCGGCCAGCACCGCGACCTTGCTGGCATTCAGATTGCGAATGCCGCCGAGCAGTTCCAGCCCGCTGCGCTTGGGCAAGTGCTCGAGGCAATCGACCAGCACCGCGAGGTCGAAGCGTTGCGCCGCCAGGTCGGCAGGCAACGGACCGGGCGCCGCCACCGACAGTTGCACCGTCGGGTGAGCTGCGGCGAAGGCCTCCAGGGCCGGGAAACGTGTGCCGACCAACAGCAGGCGCGCGGGTGCGAAGCGCTCGAGAAGGGCCGCCAGGGCCTGTTGGGGGGTACGATGGGAAAAACCGTCGGTCATTGCCAATCCTCGTTCAGGTCGCTCAAGACTAGCGGTCCCAGCTCCGACGGCAAAGAGGCGCAGCATCGCGTCGTGGCTAATTGCTGGCAGAGAGGGAATAGGCGGTCTTTACTCCCAGAGCATCGGTTCTGCACCGATCCCCCTAGGAGAAGCAACGAAAATGAGCATAGTACGCACAGCGATACCCCTGGTTCTGCTCACCAGTGTGTTGACTGGTTGTGCAGGTTTGCAAAAAACCGACTGGCCGAAGTGTGCTGCCGTCGGGGGCGTGGGTGGCGCAGCCCTGGGCGCCATCGAAAGCTCCAGCTGGGCCGGCTGGGGCGCGTTGCTCGGCGGTGGCCTGGCGGCGGGCTACTGCTGGGCCCATGGCGATGGCGACGAAGATGGCGATGGCGTGCCCGACAGCCGCGACAAGTGCCCAGGCACCCCGCGTGGCGTGCAGGTCGATGCCAACGGCTGCCCACCCGAGCCGGTCGCTGTGGTCGAGGAAGTCGTCGTGGTCGAGAAGGAGGAAGTCATCGTCATCCGTGACGTGCACTTCGAGTTCGATTCCGCGCGCCTGACCGCAACCGACAAGGAGCGCCTGAACACCATCGCCACGCGCCTTAAGCAGGAGGCACCCAGCGCTCGCCTGAGCGTGACCGGCCATACCGACAGCGTCGGCTCCGACAGCTACAACCAGAAGCTCTCCGAGCGTCGTGCCCATTCGGTGACCGACTATCTGGTGACCAGCGGCGTACCGCGCAGCAGCTTCGTTTCGGTAGTGGGAGCTGGCGAGACCCAGCCTGTGGCCGACAACGCCACGGCCGATGGCCGCGCCATGAACCGCCGCACCGAGATCAAGATCCAGCGCTGACCGCCCGCGCCCACGTCTTTAGCCGTGGCGTGGGCGCATTCACCGGGGACCTGACCCATGAATACCTTGTCGAAGACGGCTGTGTCGCTGCTGCTGGCCTCCAGCCTGCTGAACGGGTGCGCCACCCACAGTGATGGCAGCGCCCCCCTGAATCAACGGACCTGGCCGGTCTGCAGCCTGCTCGGCGGGCTGGTCGGTGGCGGTCTGGGCGCGATCGAAAGCTCCAGCTGGGCGACCGGTGCCGGTGTTGCCGGAGCCATCGCCGGTGGCCTGATCTGTTACGCCCAGGATGGTGACGAAGATGGCGATGGTGTGTTCGACCGTCGTGATCGCTGCCCGGACACCCCCAAAGGTACGGCAGTCGACCACATGGGCTGCCCGCTCCCGCAGTATCCGCCTTCGACGCCCAAACCTGAGGCCCCAGCACCTGCGCCTGAGGTGATCACCCTCGACGATCAGGGCCAGGTACTGTTTGCGTTCGACTCCGCACAGCTGTCGGCCCCAGCCCAACAGCGCCTGCAAGCGCTGTTGCCGAAACTTGGCGACCCCAGCGTGACGGCCATCAGGGTGATCGGACATACCGATAGCGTAGGCGCCGACCACTATAACCAGGGCCTGTCCGAACGCCGCGCCGCCAGTGTTGCGCAGTACCTGATCGGGCAAGGACTGTCGCCGGCCAAGGTGACCAGTCAAGGTCGCGGTGAAAGCGAGCCGGTGGCCGACAACGACACCGACGAAGGGCGAGCGCAGAACCGACGGGTGGAACTGCATCTGAACTGAATCGCCTCTGGCGCGCGCCCTGGCGCGGCGGTACTGTTGTGCGCACGGCCCGCTCGAACGGGCCGCGCGCACATAACAAAGACAGTACAAGACAGTCGGGGGGCGGGGTATGAAGTTCATCCTGGGCCTGGGCAAGGCCCTGACGGTGGTTTTCTGGTGGGTGGTGCTGGTCAATCTGTTGATGCCGCAACCCCTGCCGTTCAATCTGCTGATCAATGCGGCAGGCATCACGCTGCTGGGCTTGCATGTGCTGGAGGTGTTGTTCTTCAACGCCAGCCTGCGCGGGCGCAGCCATCGCTGGTTCGATCGCTTGCAGATCCTGCTGACCGGCATCTTCCATGTCATGTCCATTCCCCGTCCGCAGGAGGCTTCGCGCCATGCGTAAGTTGATGTTGCTGGCCGCGCTGGCCACCCCGCTGGCCCAGGCCGAGAGTCTCGAAGTCGCTGCCCATTCGATGCTGCGCCTGCCGAACAAGGCGTCCAGCGTGCACCTGGAGCGCGTGCAGGTGGCTGATTCGGCGACCTTGCTGTTGCCCGCCACGCTCACCGCATTGAAGATCGACCACCTCGAACTGGGCCGTGACGCGCGCATCGCCATCGCTCCGGCGCAAAGCGCCTTGAGCATCGAAGCGAGCAGTGCCGTGCTGGGTGTCGGTAGTGAAATCAGCGCGCCGGGGGCACCGGGCAGCTACGAGCGTGCGGCGCGTCCCGGTCGTGACCTCGACTTGCGCCTGCAAACGCTGGAGGCCGAGCAGCTGTCGATCGACGCCCGTGGCGGCGCCGGGGCACCGGGCTATGCCGGCCTCGATGGCGGCAATGGCACGGCCGGAGGGTGTACCTGGGGCACCGCCAGCCGTGGCGCGAACGGTGACAACGGAGGAAATGGGCATGACGGCGCGGCCGGAGGCCGGATTCGCCTGGCCCTGCCGGCAGACTTCCCGCAGGAGCGTATCCAGGTACGCCTCGATGGTGGTGCGCCGGGCAAGCCGGGCGCTGCCGGCAAGGCCGGGCAGGGTGGTGCGAGCAAGGGGTGCCTGGTGTATCGCACCGAGGCCGGTGCCAACGGTCGTCCGGGCCTGCCAGGGCAACCGGGGCTTGCCGGTACCGCGGGGGAGTTGATTCTGCAGCGGATTTGACGGGGAGCGTGTTGCGCTCTCAAGCGTTTGCGTTCCCAAGGGCCGCGTTGCGGCCCCGAGTCGATGACTTCAGAGCATGACGCGAGCGCTGGCCACTGCCACCACGGCAATGCCCAGCAGCAGGTTGATCCCCACCATCCGTCGGATCCTGCCCAGCACCCCGGCACCCGCCGGCCAGTCCTCGGCCTGCACCGCAGCGCGCAGTTCCGGCAGCAGCAGCGCCTGCACGCGCAGGAACAAGGCAAACATCACGATCCCGCCGCCCATCATCAGTTGTACATAGCGGGGCGCGGTCTCGAAGCCGGAAAATCGCAGGTGCAACATGCCGATACCACTTATCGCCAGCACCGCTATCGCCAGCCAGACCCATCCGAAGAAGCGTCGGAATACTTCCACCCACAGCCGCAGCCGCGCGGGCCCTTCCAGCGCTGCGACCGTTGCCGGGCGCAGTACCAGCCAGGCGAAGAACATCCCGCCAACCCAGACAAGGGCGGCCAGGACATGCAGTGTGTAGGGCAGGGCAAAGGCAAGCATCCGGATCTCCATGCGGCACAAAGGGCAATAGCGGGGTATGATAGCCGCCCCATGCGAAACACTGAAAATATATCCAGCCCTTCGGGCGCCCGCAGACCATGATCAGCAACGAACTCAAAGCCACCATCCAGGGCGCCTATTCGCGTTTTCTCGAAGCCAAGAGCCTCAAGCCGCGTTACGGCCAGCGCCTGATGATCGCCGAAGTGGCCAAGGTACTCGGCGACATCGCCTGCGATGATGAAGGTCGCCGGGCCGGCGAACCTGCCGTGGTCGCGGTCGAGGCCGGCACCGGTACCGGCAAGACGGTCGCCTACAGCCTCGCCGCGATTCCCGCCGCCAAGGCCGCCGGCAAGCGCCTGGTGATCGCCACCGCCACCGTCGCCCTGCAGGAGCAGATCGTCTTCAAGGACCTGCCCGACCTGATGCGCAACAGCGGCCTGAACTTCAGCTTCGCCCTGGCCAAGGGGCGTGGGCGCTACTTGTGCCTGTCCAAACTCGACGTGCTGCTGCAGGAGGGCCACGCCCAGTCGGCGACCGCCCAGCTGTTCGAAGAAGAAGGCTTCCACATCGAAGTCGACGAGCGCAGCCAGAAGCTGTTCAACAGCATGATCGAGAAACTTGCCGGCAACCGCTGGGACGGCGACCGGGACAGTTGGTCGGAAACCCTCGAGGACCAGGACTGGGCGCGCCTGACCACCGACCACAGCCAGTGCACCGGCCGACATTGCCCGAACTTCCAGCAGTGCGTGTTCTACAAGGCGCGCGAAGGCATGGGCAAGGTCGATGTGATCGTCACCAACCACGACATGGTCCTGGCCGACCTGGCCCTGGGCGGTGGCGCGGTACTGCCCGACCCGCGCGACACGATGTACGTGTTCGACGAAGGCCATCACCTGCCAGACAAGGCCATCGGCCATTTCGCCCATTATTCGCGGCTGCGCTCCACAGCCGACTGGCTGGAGCAGACGGCCAAGAACCTCACCAAGCTGTTGGCCCAGCACCCGTTGCCAGGCGACCTGGGCAAGCTGATCGAGCAGGTGCCGGAGCTGGCGCGGGAAATCCGCACCCAGCAGCAGTTCATGTTCACCCTGTGCGAACAGGTTGCCGATTTCCGGCCCGGTGAAGACATGGAGGGGCGCGATCGCCCGCGCTACCGCTTCGAGGGGGGCGTGGTGCCGGAGCAGATCCGCGAGGTCGGCATCGAGCTGAAAAAGGGCTTCTCCCGCCTCAACGATCTGTTCACCCGGCTTGCCGACCTGTTAAAGGAAGGCATGGACGGTGAGGTCAACATCGGCATCGCCAGCCACCAGGCCGAAGAGTGGTACCCGCTGTTCGGCAGCCTGGTCACCCGTGCCCAGGGCAACTGGGAGCTGTGGACCGCCTTCACCGCCGAAGACCCGGAAGACAGCCCGCCCATGGCGCGTTGGCTGACCCTGGCCGAGAGTGGGGCGCTGTTCGACATCGAGGTCAACGCCAGCCCGATTCTCGCCGCCGAAATGCTGCGCCGCAGCCTGTGGAGCGTTGCCCATGGTGCACTGGTCACTTCGGCGACCTTGACGGCTCTGGGCAAGTTCGACCGCTTCCGCATGCGCTCCGGGCTGCCGCGTGATGCGGTGACCTGCGTCGTGCCCAGCCCATTCGTCCATGGCGATGCCGGCTTGCTGCGGGTGCCCGACCTGGGCGCCGACCCGCGCGATGCGGCGGGCCATACTGCGGCGATCATCCGCGAATTGCCGAACATCGTCGAAGACGCCCGTGGCGCGCTGGTGCTGTTCTCTTCGCGCAAGCAGATGCAGGACGTGTTCGATGGCCTGGACCGCGACTGGCGCAAGCTGGTGCTGATCCAGGGCAACCTGTCCAAGCAGGAGACGCTGAACAAGCACAAGGCCCGGGTCGATGACGGTCAGCACAGCGTGTTGTTTGGCTTGGCCAGTTTTGCCGAAGGCGTCGACCTGCCAGGTGCTTATTGCGAGCACGTGGTCATCGCCAAGATTCCGTTCGCCGTGCCGGACGACCCTGTCGAGGCGGCCCTGGCGGAGTGGATCGAGGCGCGTGGCGGTAACCCGTTCATGGAAATCGCCGTGCCCGACGCCTCCCTGCGCCTGATCCAGGCCTGCGGTCGTCTGCTGCGTACCGAGCAGGACCGTGGTGTCATCACCTTGCTCGATCGACGCCTGGTCACCCAGCGCTACGGCAAGGCTATTCTCAATGCGCTGCCGCCCTTCCGGCGGGAGATCCAGTAACGGCCGGAGCATGATGCTCGGCCCGTTGTCCATGACTCGACCAGGTCCATGAGGGCCTTGAAGGAGAGCCACGTCCACATGATCCGCCGTACCTTGCCCGTCGTTTTCACCTTGTTGTTCAGTACCCCGTTGCTGGCAGCCCAGCAGACGTTGTTCAGCTTCGTGCGCCCGACTTCGGTCGTCACCGTGACCACCGAAGACACGGGGATGCCGCAGTACAACGCGGAGCAAACAGCCGAAGGCGAAGTGCTGCGGCGCGTGGTATTCAACCCGGTGGAGCGCCCGACCTTGCGCCTCAGCCCGCAGTCAGGGACCTGGGACTGGTCGACAGGGCAGTTTCTGACGCTACGCCTGCAAAGTGCGATGGACTGGGCCTTGACCGTGGATGTCACGCTGCTGGGCAGCGATGGGCGTACGCTCACCAGCCGCATCGACCTGCCAGCGGGCCCGGCGCAAACGGTGATGGTGCCGCTAAAGGCCAGTTCTCCGTTGAGTCAGGGCATGCGTGCCGGTCCGCCGATGCCTTGGACGTACGAAGGGCAACGCGTGCTGTTGACCAGCAGTACGGGCGAAGTAGATCTCAAACAGGTGGTTTCGATCAGCCTGAGCATTCCCCGACCCAAGGTCGCGCAGAACCTGCTGATCGAAAAGGTCGGGATACAGGATGATGACCAGGCATACCGGGCGGCCTACGGCGATTTGATCGATGCCTATGGCCAGTCCACCCGAGGTCGCTGGCCGGAAAAAATCGTCAACGATGAGCAACTCAAGGCCGCCGATGCCCGTGAGCGCCAGCAACTCAAGGCCTGGCTGGCCGAGCGCGAGAAGCAGAAACTGGACACGTACGGCGGCCTGGTGGCCGGACCGACCTTCGAAGCCACCGGCTTCTTCCGCACTGAAAAGCGCGACGGCCGCTGGTTCCTGGTGACCCCGCAGGGGCACCCGTTCTACTCACTGGGCGTCAACGCGGTGGCCGCCGATGGCGGGCGCACCTACGTCGAGGGCCGAGAATCGATGTTCAAAGGGTTGCCTGGGGAGGGCGATCCGCTCGCGGCGTTCTATGGCCAAGGCAACAATGACGACGGTAATGCGTCTTCCCAAGGGCGTGGCTTCAAGCAAGGGCGTTGGTATGACTTCTATGCTGCCAATCTGCAGCGCACCTATGCCAAGCCCTGCGCCCCGGCGCCCGAGGGGCAGCCTCCGGTGGACTGCCCGGCCGCCGGTGTCGATGCCGAACGCTGGCAGGTGCACAGCCTCGATCGTTTGCAGGCCTGGGGGTTCAACACCCTGGGGAACTGGAGCGATCCGGCCCTGAGCCAGGCCAGGCGCATGCCGTACACCCTGCCGCTGTCGATCGTCGGTGACTATGCCAGTATCAGCACCGGCATGGACTGGTGGGGGCGCATGCCCGACCCGTTCGACCCGCGATTTGCCATGGCTACAGAACGTGCGGTGGCCATTGCCGCGCGGGATCATCGCGACGACCCGTGGCTGATCGGTTATTTCGCGGACAACGAGCTGGCCTGGGCGGCGCCGGGCGATGATCCCAAGGCACGGTATGGCCTGGCTTACGGCACCTTGCGCCTGACCACCGATGTGCCGGCCAAACGCGCCTTCCTCAAGCAGTTGCGTGACAAGTACCGAAACCAGGAGGGGCTGTCGAAGGCGTGGGGTATCGAACTGAAAGCCTGGGAGCTCATGGAGGACCCCGGTTTCGAGGCGCCACTGCCCAACCCTGAGCACCCGGAAATCGAGCGTGACTATCAGTACTTCCAACAGGTGTTTGCACAGACTTACTTCAAGACCATCTCCGATGCGCTGAAATGGCATGCGCCCAACCATTTGTTGCTGGGTGGACGCTACGCGGTCAGTACACCTGAGGCAGTGAAGGCCTGTGCCGAGTTCTGCGATGTGCTCAGTTTCAACTTCTATACCCTCAAGCCCGAGGACGGCTACGACTTCGCCCGGTTGGCCGAGCTGGACAAGCCGGTGCTGGTCTCGGAGTTCCAGTTCGGCTCCCGTGACCGTGGCCCGTTCTGGCCAGGGCCGCTCGAGGTCGCGCGTGAAGAGGACCGTGGGCCTGCCTACGGCAATTTCCTCAAGGCAGCGCTCGCTCAACCGATGATCGTGGGTGCTCACTGGTTCCAATACCTCGACCAGCCAGCCAGCGGGCGTCTGCTCGACGGGGAAAATGGGCATCTGGGCCTGGTCGGTATTACCGACGTGGCCTATCCGGGGTTTGTCGAGGCGGTAAGGCGGAGCAACCAGCAGGCGTTGGAGCAATTGCGCAGGGGGCTTGAGGTCATGGCGCCCTGAGCACAGCAGTTGGGTTCCGGCCAGTACTGGCCGCCTAACCTCTGGGGTTTTGCTTACAACCTTCCAGCCACATTCAGTAGGCAAACCCGCCAACTACTGAAACAATGCACGACTTTGTGAGACAGGTCGTACGGAGAGTAGGCGGGTGCAGATCCAGGGCCACTATGAGCTGAAGTTCGAAGCGGTGCGCGACGCGTTTGCCGCATTGTTCGATGATCCCCAGGAGCGTGGCGCGGCGCTGTGCATCCAGGTTGGTGGCGAAACCGTCATCGATCTGTGGGCCGGCAGCGCCGACAAGGACGGCCAGCAGGCGTGGCACAGCGATACCATCGCCAACCTGTTTTCCTGCACCAAGACCTTCACTGCTGTGACTGCGCTGCAATTGGTGGGTGAGGGCAAGCTGGCCCTGGACGTGCCGGTGACCCGTTACTGGCCGGAGTTTGGCCAGGCGGGCAAGGACGGCATTACCCTGCGCCAGTTGCTGAGCCACCGCGCCGGCCTGCCGGCAATCCGTGAGTTGTTGCCGGCCGAGGCCCTCTACGACTGGCAGGTCATGGTCGACGCCCTGGCGGCCGAAACGCCGTGGTGGACCCCTGGCAGCGAGCATGGCTATGCCGCCATCACCTATGGCTGGCTGATCGGCGAACTGATCCGCCGCGCCGATGGCCGTGGCCCTGGTGACTCGATCGTCGCCCGCACTGCGCGCCCGTTGGGGCTGGATTTTCATGTGGGGCTGGCCGATGAGGAGTTCCACCGCGTGGCGCATATCGCCCGTGGCAAGGGTAATCCTGGTGATGCCGCAGCCCAGCGTTTGCTGCAGGTGACCATGCGCGAGCCTGAGGCGTTGTCGACCCGTGCTTTCACCAATCCGCCAGCGATCCTCACCAGCACCAACAAACCCGAGTGGCGCCGCATGCAGCAACCGGCTGCCAATGGCCACGGCAATGCCCGCAGCCTGGCGGGCTTCTATGCCGGCCTGCTCGATGGCAGCCTGCTGGAATCCGAACTGCTCGATGAACTGACCCGCGAGCATAGCCTTGGGCAGGATCGCACCCTGTTGACCCAGACCCGTTTTGGCCTGGGCTGCATGCTCGACCAGCCGGATGTCGCCAACGCCACCTTCGGCCTGGGTGCTCGGGCTTTCGGTCATCCGGGGGCGGGTGGATCGGTCGGTTTCGCCGACCCCGAGCACGACGTGGCCTTCGGTTTCGTCACCAATACCCTTGGCCCCTACGTATTGATGGACCCCCGTGCGCAGAAACTGGTGCGGGTACTGGGTAGTTGCCTTTGATCGGGTAATGCGGGTAATGCCCGATTCCTTTGACTATCCTCAATGCCAACGCCTCGTGTGTGTGGGCAAAATTTCTTTCTAATTCATGGTGTATCGCTGATGTCTTCACAAAAAACCTTAGCACTTGCCCTGTGCCTGGCCATGACCGGCTGCGCCAGCCACTCCCAGGACGCTTCGAAGGACGGCGGCCTCAGCTGGTGGCCCTTCGGTTCGGACAAGGTTGCCGAACAGGACGTGAAGGACGCGGTGACCGAAAAGGTCGTCCAAGCCGATGCGAAGTCTGAAAGCAGCAGCCGCTGGTGGTGGCCGTTCGGCTCGAGCGACAAGCAGGCCGAGGCGCCGGCAGTGCCCAAGATCGACCAGAAGGCTACCCAGGCCTGGCTGGACGAGTACGAACCGAAGCTGCGCGAGGCCGCCAAAGACAGCAAGCTTGAAATCGAGCGTCGTGACAACGTGCTTGCGGTGACCCTGCCGGTCGACGGCTCCTACAACCCGGACCGCCCGAACATGCTGCTGCCGTCTTCTCTGGGCCCGATCACCCGTGTGGCCAAGATCGTCGAAGGCGACCCGAAGACTGCCGTGCTCGTACTTGGCCATGCCGATACCAGCGGTGTCGCCGTCGCCAACCAGAAGCTCAGCCTCGAGCGTGCCGCGTCGGTCTCGGCGATCTTCCGCTTGAGCGGCTTGCAGCGTGACCGCCTGACCCTCAAGGGCATGGGCGCCGTGATGCCACGCGCGGCCAATGACAGCGTCGAGGGGCGAGCCCTGAACCGCCGTGTGGAAATGCTGCTGACCCCGCAGAACACCATGGTCGCCTTGCTGGCCAAGTACCAGCAGGCAGCCCCGGCACCGGTACCTGCGGCGATGGTTGCCACCCAGGATGCCAAGGCACCCGCCAAGGCCGCTGATGCCAAGCCCGCCGCGAAGAAGACTGTTGCCAAGGCTGCAGCCAAGCCCGCTGCGAAAAAGCCTGTCGCCAAGGCTGCAGCCAAGCCGGCCGCGAAAAAGCCAGCAACCAAGCCCGCAGCCAAGAAAGCGGCGCCTGCTGCCGACAAGAAAGTCGCCGCCAACAGCCCTGCGAAGACCAATTGATCGTCTAAGGAAACGCAGCCATGACTCAATCCCTGGCCGACATGCGGCGCGACTACACCCGTGATGGCCTGGCCGAGGCCCAGGCACCGGGTGAGCCGTTCGCGCTGTTTCACCATTGGTTCGGCGACGCGGTGAAGACCGAACAGCCGCCTGTCGAGGCCAATGCCATGACCCTTGCCACGGTTGACGGTGAAGGGCGTCCGCATTGTCGGGTGCTGTTGCTCAAGGGGCTCGATGAGCGCGGATTCACGTTCTTCACCAACTATGAAAGCGCCAAAGGCCAGCAATTGCTGGTCAATCCGTTCGCTGCGATGACGTTCTTCTGGCCGGCGCTCGAGCGCCAGGTGCGCATCGAAGGGCGAGTGGAAAAAGTCAGCGCAAAAGAGTCGGACGACTACTACCAGGTACGTCCTCTGGGCAGTCGGCTGGGGGCCTGGGCCTCGCCACAGAGCCGAGTGATCGCCGATCGCGCAGCGCTCGAAGGTTTGGTCAAGGCTACCGAGGCGCGGTTCTCCGACACTCAGCCGCATTGCCCGGACCATTGGGGTGGTTACCGCTTGCTACCTGAGCGGATCGAGTTCTGGCAGGGGCGCTCCAGCCGCTTGCACGATCGCCTCAATTACCGGCTGGTCGATGGTCAGTGGCAGCGAGAGCGGTTGGCTCCGTGATTGCCAGGGGGCCGCTTGCGGCCCTCGCCATTACCCGGTACGGCTTGATCTTCATCCCGTCTTCAGCGGCGAAAACACAGTCCAGCGCCCCCTGTCATTGCGACGATGAAGTAATCCACGACTATTCTTGGTCTCATTGGTGAAGTGGGCGGCAAGCTGCTTGGCGCCTGTACTCGAGCTGAATGAAAACAATTTAATAACGTTTGTGTCGTGACACCCATCCACACGGGGAGTCTAATAGACACCTGACTTATGGAGATTCCCCATGCGTAAATCCGTTTTGATGGTGGCAAGCTTCACCACCATGGCGCTGTTGCTCGGTGGCTGCCAGTCCAGCCTGACCGGTGACAGTTACTCTCGAGATGAAGCCCGTCGCGTGCAGACTGTGCGCATGGGCACGATCGAATCCCTGCGCCCGGTCAAGATCGAGGGTACCAAGACTCCGATCGGCGGTGGCGCCGGTGCCATTGTCGGTGGCGTCGCGGGCAGCGCCGTAGGGGGTGGTCGCGGCAGTATCGTTGCTGCGGTGATCGGTGCCGTGGCCGGTGGCCTGGCAGGCTCGGCCGCTGAAGAAGGCCTGACCCGCACCCAAGGCGTTGAAATTACCGTTCGTGAAGACGACGGCAGCATGCGCGCCTATGTGCAGCAAGTGCAGCAGAACGAGATCTTCCGCGTTGGTGAACGTGTGCGCATCATGACCGTCGATGGCACCAGCCGCGTCACTCACTGATTTCGCAGCGCAAAGAAAACCCCGATCCGGCGAGGCCGGTCGGGGTTTTTTTGTGCCTGATGCTATCAGCTGGTTGCAACCGATACTTGTCGCTTGCGGCTGGCCGCCGCAGTCACGGCATAGCCGATCAACGCCGCGAAGAGCGAGCCGGTGAGGATGCCCATGCGGTCCTCCCCGGCATACTCGCTGACACCGGATGGGAAGGCCAGGGAGCCAACGAACAGGCTCATGGTGAAACCGATACCGCACAGAATCGCGACGCCAAACACCTGGCCCCAGTTGGCGCCCGCGGGCAGGGCGGCCAGGCGCAGCTTGATGGCCATCCAGGTCAGGCCGAACACACCAACCGTCTTACCCAGCAGCAATCCGATGGCGATGCCCATGGGCACCGAATGCGTGAAGCTCTCCGCGCTGGCATTGGTCAGCGATACTCCAGCATTGGCGAACGCGAACAGCGGCAGGATCGCGTAGGCCACCCAGGGGTGTAGCGCGTGCTCCAGGGTGAGCAGTGGAGAGGCATTTTTCTTGTCGCCGGTGCCCAGGGGAATGAACATTGCCAGCGCCACGCCGGCGAGGGTGGCATGGACGCCGCTCTTCAGCACGCAGACCCAAAGGACCAGCCCGACGATCAGGTACGGCGCAAGCTTCTTCACCCCGAGGCGGTTCATGCCCAGCAGCGCCAGCAGACAAGCTCCGGCAAGCATCAATGCCATGTTCGAAAGCTCGCCGGAATAGAACAGGGCGATGATGATGATCGCGCCGAGGTCGTCGATGATCGCCAGGGTCATCAGGAACAATTTGAGCGATACCGGTACACGCTTGCCGAGCAGCGCCAGCACGCCAAGGGCGAACGCGATGTCGGTGGCGGTAGGGATGGCCCAGCCAGCCAGTGTGGCGGGGTTGTCACGGTTGATGAACCAGTAGATCAGCGCCGGTACCAGCATGCCGCCGACCGCCGCAGTGGCAGGAAGAATGATCTGCGAGGGCTTGGACAACTGGCCTTCGAGTACCTCGCGCTTGACCTCCAGGCCGATCAGCAGGAAGAACAGTGCCATCAGGCCATCGTTGATCCACAACAGCAGCGGCTTGGCGATCTGCAGGGCGCCGATCTGCACCGCGACAGGAACGTCGAGAAAGCCCATGTACAGGTGCGACAGGGGTGAGTTGTTGACGATCAGGGCAATGACCGCCGCGATGATGAGCAGCAGGCCGCTGGCAGACTCCAGCTGCAGGAAACGATTGATAAGGCTGCGCACGGGCGAGCGTCTCCAGTACGTATTTGAACGGAACGGGCGTACACCCTAACGTGCGGCGATATTCTTTAAAACAAAAACTATATTCTTTTTTGTTATAAATGATTGCGCTTTGGCTATCTGACTCCTGGGCGGAGGTATCCCTCTGGATTCCAGGAATATTCAGCCAACTGCCGAGCCGTTTTACCGTTGAAATCTGTGCTGCAACGCTTTTCTTCGAAACAGGCGTCACGGAGGGGGAGTTGGGGACTGCGCATTGGCCTACATCCTGCTCGGATCGTTCCCCCGCTCTCTACAGAATTGGGTGTCTGCCTTCCAAGAACATGGCTGGTGAAATTTCAAAAAAACTCACTAATTCTCTGATTTTATTGGCTAATTATTTCAAGGAAACCTAACTGTAATGCGCTCCCAACAGGCTCTGCTGCCACCGATCGGCTGTGGTCCGGCGGTAGAAAACCATTACTTTGGGAGAAGTTGCATGAACGCTATTCACCGCCTGGCAAGCTGTCGTTTCGGCTTTGCTGCGGGCGCTCTGGGATTGATGGTCAGCACCCAGGCATCAGCCGGTACCGTTACAACCGATGGGGCTGATATCGTCATCAAGACCAAGGGGGGGCTTGAAGTTGCCACGACCGACAAACAATTCGCTTTCCAGATAGGTGGCCTGTTGCAGGCTGACTACAGTGAGTTCGACGGTATCTATAGCAAGAATGGCAAGCGCGCGAACGAGGCTTTCCTGCGTCGTGCCAGATTGGAGCTCAATGGCAAGGCCTATGGTGATTGGTCCTATGAGTTCTCCATCGATTTCGCCGACGACGGTGCGACGTCCTGGAAGGAAGCCTCTGTCAGCTACCTGGCGCTGGAGCCGGTGACGATCAAGTTGGGGCGTTTTGATCCCGACTTCGGGCTGGAGCAAGCTACCAGTTCCAAATGGACAACCGCCATGGAGCGTAGCCTGCTCGGCGATCTGGCCCCGTGGGTAGCCGACCATGCAGACGGCATGGGCGTGCAATTGAGCGCCAGCACCGATCTGTTCTATGGCGTCGCCAGTGTCAATCGCCCCAAGGGGCAGGAAGACAAGAACGGCAAGAACACCAATATCTATAACCTCCGCGCCGTCGTCGCGCCCTGGGCCGAGCCTGGCAATGTGCTGCATTTTGGTGTCGATTACGCCATGAGTGATATGGACAAGGTTGCCAGCAACGGCCGTATCCGTTCACGCCTGGGCGCGCGCGCAACCTCCGAGGACGCTGTCAACGGCAACCGCGTGGACCTTGCTCCCGGTGTTGCCGGAGCCTACGACGGTGATGCGGTCTGGGGGCTGGAAGCCGCCTGGGCGCGGGGGGCTTTTTCGGTGCAGGCCGAGTACCTGCGCCGGGATCTTGATGCAGTATCGGATACCAGGCGCAATGATCGAAAAGCTGAGGGGTACTACGGCCAGTTGGCCTACACCCTCACTGGCGAGCCTCGGGGTTACAAACTCAACGGTGGCAAGTTCGACAAGGTCAAGCCGTCCGACAAGCAACTGGGGGCATGGGAGGTCTTCTACCGCTTCGATGCCGCGCGAGTCGAAGAGCGCGGTTACCTGGGTAACCGGGCGAAGCTGCACACCTTGGGCGTCAACTGGTATGTAAATGATCAGGTCAAGGTTTCGGCCAATTATGTGAAAACAAACGTCGATGGCATCAGCAACCAGGCCGGTGATGACTCTGGCGACGCCGTGGCGATGCGCCTGCAGTATGTTTTCTGAGGCCTGGACCAGACATGTAGCAGCCCCGGTGCTCCGGGGCTTGCCTGACCGCGAGGAATACCATGATCCGCTTCTGCACTACCGTTTTGGCGCTGTTTCTGCTCTGTGCCCAAGCCCGAGCCGATGGCGAGCCTGTCCGCATCGGACAGCTGCTGGAGGTCAGCATCGAGCAGGTGCACCCAACCCAGGCTGTCATCGGATTCGACCAGATCTATTACAAGCTGGGTCGTTATGCCGCCGAGCCGAAAAGAGCCTTCGATGACTATTGTGAAGTCAACGGGCAGGGCGAGGCTCGTGCGGTGGGCAAAGGCGCCGAGTTGAGCAATCTTGACAGCTTTGTCTGTGAGGCCGCCATAGGTACTCGCAAGGCCGACATGAAGACGGTCGTCGTCGGCCCGGGCGGGCGCCTTTATCTCACAGATGGTCACCATGGTTTCACCAGCCTCGCCGAGTGGGCCGGTCGTGGCTTGAAGGTCTGGGTGAGAGTTACCGACGATTTCAGCGACAGCACCGACCTTGCGCAGTTCTGGCAGCGCATGCAGCAGGCCCGCAAGACCTGGCTGCGCGATGCTGACGGCAAACCGATCAAACCTGCCCAGCTACCCGCCCATGTTGGCTTGAGTGATATGGCCGATGACCCGTATCGGTCCCTGGTGTACTTCGCCCGCAAGGTTGGCTACGACAAGCCGCGCTCCGGTGACGTGGCGCCTGAGTTTCTCGAATTTTACTGGGGCAACTGGCTGCGGGGAACGTTGCCGCTGGCAGCTTTCGATCTTGATGAGCGCAGCGGTTATCGGCAGGCGGTTGCCGCAGCCGCCAGGTTGATGGTGACGCTGGCCCCGGACGAGGTTGTTGGCGACAGCGGCTTCACTGCGCGCCAACTGGGCGGTTATCACAGCGTTGACCGCAAGGAACTGGACAAGACTGCGAGCCGCAAGCTGGGCTATGTGGCCGAGTACCGCAAGAACCGCAGTACTCGGCAATAGCCCGTGCAACTGGCCTGGCTCGGGGCGTCAGGCCTTGATTCCCAGTATGTCGCGCGCGACCGCTTCGGCGATCCGAATGCCATCGACGCCCGCCGACAGGATGCCGCCGGCATAGCCTGCCCCTTCACCGGCCGGGAACAGCCCTTTGAGGTTCAGGCTCTGGTAGTCCTCGCCACGGGTAATG
Organism: Pseudomonas sp. S44; assembly: GCF_016624805.1. Classification (NCBI taxonomy): domain Bacteria; kingdom Pseudomonadati; phylum Pseudomonadota; class Gammaproteobacteria; order Pseudomonadales; family Pseudomonadaceae; genus Pseudomonas; species Pseudomonas sp. S44. The sequence goes on along the minus strand of NZ_JACVTY010000020.1, from coordinate 29,177 downwards.
CGCAGTGGCGACGAGGTACGTGTCTCGATGCCGGTCAGCACTGCATCGTGCAGGTTGTAGCCCTTGATCTGGCGATCGAAGGCCGGTAGCGCTTCGCGAATCGCCTCGATGGCGAAGTCTGGCAGGCTGGGAGCCAGGTCACCGAGAGTGACGCCTGGTTTGTAGGAAGGTTCGACGCTGCCCAGCGCCGTGGACGCACGACCTGCGACGAAATCGCCGACCAGTTGCGCCGGCGCCTGGTAGTTGCTGCCGCCCATGACATAGGCGTGGGCTTCCAGGCGCTCCTGCAACTCGATGCCGGCCAGCGGGCCGCCCGGATAGTCACGCTCAGGGTCGATGCCCACGACGATGCCAGAGTTGGCATTGCGCTCATTGCGCGAATACTGGCTCATGCCGTTGGTGACTACGCGCCCCGGCTCGCTGGTGGCGGCGACCACGGTACCGCCCGGGCACATGCAGAAGCTGTAGACCGAGCGGCCATTCTTGGCGTGGTAGACCAGCTTGTAGTCGGCGGCGCCGAGTTTCGGGTGCCCGGCATACTTGCCCAGGCGCGCCTTGTCGATCAGCGATTGCGGGTGCTCGATACGGAAGCCCACCGAGAAGGGCTTGGCCTCCATGAACACGCCCCTGGCGTGGAGCATACGGAAGGTGTCGCGGGCACTGTGCCCCAGGGCCAGCACCACATGGCGCGAGTGCAGCTGTTCGCCGCTTTCCAGAACGACGCCGGTGAGCTGTTCGCCATCGACCAGCAGGTCGGTGACCTTCTCCTGGAAGCGGATTTCACCGCCCAGGGCAATGATCTCCTCGCGCATCTTCTCGACCATGCTGGTCAGGCGGAAGGTGCCGATGTGCGGCTTGTTGATGTAGAGGATCTCCTCCGGTGCGCCTGCCTTGACGAATTCTTCGAGCACCTTGCGGCCATGGTGCTGCGGGTCCTTGATCTGGCTGTACAGCTTGCCGTCGGAGAAGGTGCCGGCGCCGCCTTCGCCGAACTGCACGTTGGATTCAGGGTTGAGCACGCTCTTGCGCCACAGGCCCCAGGTATCCTTGGTGCGCTGGCGTACTTCCTTGCCGCGCTCGAGCACGATCGGCTTGAAGCCCATCTGCGCCAGCAGCAGGCCTGCAAAGATGCCGCACGGGCCGAAGCCGACCACGATCGGACGTTGCTGAAGATCGGCCGGGGCATGCCCGACGAACTTGTAGCTGACGTCCGGCGCCACGCTGATATTGCGATCATCGGCGAACCTGTGCAGAAGCTCGGCTTCGTTGCTGGCTTCAAGGTCGATGGTGTAGATGAACAGCAGTTCGCTGTTCTTCTTGCGTGCGTCGTAGCTGCGCTTGAACAGGTTGAAGCCGAGCAGTTGCTCGTCGCGGATCCCCAGGCGCTGGACGATAGCCTCGCGCAAGGCTTCGTCGGGATGGTCCAGGGGCAGCTTCAGTTCGGTGATTCGTAGCATGGCAGGGTCCAGTATCCCGGCCATGGGGCGGCCGGCGGCTTTACTCAAACCGCCAAGTATAAGCTGTTCGCCGCCCCGACTGGCAGGATAAAAGTACCCGATGATCAGTTGTCGCGCGCACCGCCGTAGTAAGCACAGCCTTGCAGGGCCTGGCCATCGATGCGCAGTTCGGCGCGCAGGTGACGTACGGCGCCAGTGCCAGGCTCCACGCAGCGCTGCGGCGCGACCCACAGCTCGACGCGCTGGCCGTTGGCTTCGCTGGACAGGCTCAGGCCGCCGCCGGGCATCTGCTCTTCGAGGAACGGCAGCGGCAGCGGATCCTTGCCTTCACGGTTGATCACCATGCCCTTGCCGCTGGCCTTGATGTCCCAGTCGGGTGCGTGCCCGCCAGCACGCAGGGTCAGTTGCTTGAAGTTGGGGTCTTCGCAGGCACTGGCCGAGGCTTCGACTCGGTACAGCCGGGTAACGTCCAGCTGGCCGTCACTGTTGGCCTCGCGACTGCCGGCCAGGCGCCCACGGATATCGGCGAACAGCATTGTCTTGGGGCCACTGGCGAGGTTGGCGGCTTCCTGCAGGATGCCGGTTCCAGCGGCATCCTTGACCACGAAGCGACGTGCCTCGCTGCAGGGCTTGAACAGCAACTGACCATTGGCTGCACTGAGTTCGCCTTGCATGCGGGTAGTGCCGACGTTCGGGTCGCTCGGTTGTTCGGCGAGCATCTGGCAGCCGGCGAACAGGGGCAGCAGGGCGGCGAGCAGCAGGGAAGGGGTGAGACGCATCGTGCAGACTCCGGGGTCGCGGGTATCGAGGGGAGTCACGTTACCCAGCGAGCGTTGGCTTCACAAGGGTCATCACCCAGTGTCGTATTTCGCGGGATCATGAAAAAAGGGCCCGCAGGCCCTTTGATCATTCAACCACCCAGGTACGCGTCACGCACCTTCGGATCGGTCAGCAATGCCTCACCAGTCCCTTGCATCACCACCTTGCCGTTCTCCAGCACGTAGGCGCGGTCGGCGATCTTCAGTGCCTGGTTGGCGTTCTGCTCTACCAGGAACACCGTCACGCCATCACGGCGCAGTTGTTCGATGATGTCGAAGATCTGCTGGATGATGATCGGCGCCAGGCCCAGCGACGGCTCGTCGAGCAGCAGCAGCTTGGGTTTGCTCATCAGCGCGCGGCCGATGGCCAGCATCTGCTGCTCGCCACCGGACATGGTACCGCCGCGCTGGGTGAAGCGCTCCTTCAGGCGCGGGAACAGTTGCAGGACCTTGTCCTTCTGCTCCTGGTAATCGCCCTTGTCGGTGAAGAAACCGCCCATGGCCAGGTTTTCCTCGACAGTCAGGCGGGCGAACACGCGGCGGCCTTCCGGCACCACCGCGATGCTCTTGCGCATGATGTGCGAGGAGGGCTGGCCGACCAGCTCTTCGCCCAGGTACTTGATGCTGCCGCTGTGTGCCTGTGGCGAGCCGCACAGGGTCATCAGCAGGGTCGACTTGCCGGCGCCGTTGGCGCCGATCAGCGTGACGATCTCGCCCTGGTTGATTTCCACGTTGACGCTGTGCAGCGCCTGGATCTTGCCGTAGAAAGTGGAAACGTTCTCGAACTTCAGCATTTACGCTTCCCCCAGGTAGGCCTTGATCACATCAGGGTTGCCGCGGATTTCCTCCGGCGTGCCATCGGCCAGGGGTGTGCCCTGGTTGATCACCACGATGTGGTCGGAAATGCTCATCACCAGTTTCATGTCGTGCTCGATCAGCAGCACGGTCACGTTGTGGGATTCGCGCAGGTAGCCGATGAGGGCCTTGAGGTCTTCGGTTTCCTTGGGGTTCAGGCCTGCTGCCGGTTCGTCGAGCATGATGATCCGTGGCTGGGTCATCATGCAGCGGGCGATTTCCAGCCGGCGTTGCTGGCCGTAGGCGAGGGTGCCGGCGGTACGGTTGGCGAACTCGGTCAGGTTGACCTTCTCAAGCCAGTACTGGGCCCGTTCCATGGCTTCCTTCTCGCTGCGGCGGAACGCCGGGGTCTTGAACAGGCCTGCGAAGAAGTTGGTGTTCAGGTGGCGGTGCTGGGCAATCAGCAGATTTTCCAGCGCGGTCATTTCCTTGAACAGGCGTACGTTCTGGAAGGTCCGCACCACGCCCTTGCGGGCGATCTGGTGGCCGGCCAGGCCCTGGATCGGCTGGCCGTCGAGCAGGATGGTGCCGCCACTTGGCTTGTAGAAGCCGGTCAGGCAGTTGAACACCGTGGTCTTGCCGGCACCGTTCGGGCCGATCAGGGCGACCACCTGTTTTTCCTTGACGGTCAGGCCCACGCCATTGACCGCCAACAAGCCGCCGAAGCGCATGCTCAGGCCGCTGACTTGCAGAATTTCGCGGCTCATCGACGCAGCTCCATGTGTGGACGTTGCATAGGCAGCAGGCCTTGCGGACGCCAGATCATCATCAACACCATCAGCGCACCGAACATCAGCATCCGGTATTCGCTGAACTCACGCATCAGCTCAGGCAGCAGGATCATCACGATGGCCGCGAGAATCACGCCCAACTGAGAGCCCATGCCGCCAAGCACGACGATGGCGAGGATGATCGCCGACTCGATGAAGGTGAACGACTCCGGCGTCACCAGGCCCTGGCGCGCAGCGAAGAAGCTGCCGGCGAAACCTGCGAAGCAGGCGCCCAGGGTGAAGGCCGAGAGCTTGATCACGGTAGGGTTCAAGCCCAGCGCGCGGCAGGCGATCTCGTCTTCGCGCAGCGCTTCCCAGGCACGCCCGATCGGCATGCGCAGCAGGCGGTTGATCACGAACAGCGCGAGCAATGCCAGCAGCAGGGCGACCAGGTAGAGGAAGATGACCTTGTTGATCGAGTTGTATTCCAGCCCGAAGAACTCATGGAAGGTCTGCATGCCCTCTGCCGCACGGCGTTCGAAGGTGAGCCCGAAGAACTCGGGTTTGGGGATGTTGCTGATGCCGTTGGGGCCGCCGGTCCAGTCGGTGAGGTTACGCAGGAACAGGCGAATGATTTCGCCGAAGCCGAGCGTGACGATCGCCAGGTAGTCGCCGCGCAGGCGCAGTACCGGGAAGCCGAGCAGGAAACCGAAGGTTGCGGCCATGAGGCCCGCGATCGGCAGGCAGACCCAGAAGCTCCAGCCCAGGTAGTGCGAGAGCATGGCGTAGCTGTAGGCGCCGACGGCGTAGAAACCGACGTAACCCAGGTCGAGCAGGCCGGCCAGGCCGACCACGATGTTCAGGCCCAGGCCCAGCAACACGTAGATCAGGATCAGGGTGGCGATGTCGACCGCGCCGCGCGAGCCGAAGAACGGCCAGATCAGGGCGGCCACGATCAGGCCCAGGATGATCCAGCGCTGGGTCTTGGGCAGGGTCAGGAAGTTGCTTACCGAAGGCGGGATCAGTTTGCGATCGGAACGCCCGCCCATCACTGAGCTCCACTGCTTGTCGAACAGCACACGCAGGAACATCAGTATCGAACACACGGCAATGATGCTGATGGTGAAGCTGCCCTGGCTGTGCACGATCAGACTAATGCCATCGATGCTCAGCTTCAGGCCCAGCACCGGGAAGGCGACGGCCCAGACCAGCAAGGCGCTGAAGAACGCCTGTTTGAGATTTCTGTTCATACTTTTTCAACCTCCGGACGGCCCAGGATGCCGGTCGGCCGGAACAGCAAGACGAGAACCAACAAGCCAAACGCCACCACATCCTTGTACTGGTCGCCGAAGATGTCGGCGCCGAAGGCTTCGGCCACACCCAGCACCAGCCCGCCGAGCATGGCGCCCGGGATGCTGCCGATGCCGCCCAGAACCGCTGCGGTGAAGGCTTTAAGGCCTACCAGGAAGCCGGCGTTGGGGTTGATCACCCCGTACTGCATGCTCAGCAGCACGGCCGCCACGGCTGCCAGGGCGGCGCCGATGACGAAGGTCAGGGCAATGATGTTGTTGGTGTTGATGCCCAGCAGGTTGGCCATCTTGATGTCCTCGGCGCAGGCGCGGCAGGCGCGGCCCAGACGGGAACGGGAGATGAACAGGGTCAGGCAGGTCATGGCCACCAGCGTGACGACGAATACCAGCACCTGCATGTAGGACACCAGCACTTCCTCCGCACCGCCCGGGCCGAACGAGAAGGCGCCCGGAATCAGGTTGGGGATGGATTTGTCCTTGGAGTCCTGCGACAGGAGCACGGTGTTCTGCAGGAAGATCGACATGCCGATGGCGGAAATCAGCGGGATCAGGCGGTTGCTGTTACGCAGCGGCCGGTAGGCGACCCGTTCGATGCTGTAGCCGTAGGCACTGGTCACGCAGATGGTTGCGACGAAGGCCACGGTCATGAGGATCGGCAGCGAGTGGATACCCATCATGGCCAGGCCCGCGAGGGCGATGAAGGCCACATAGGATCCGATCATGTACACCTCGCCGTGGGCGAAGTTGATCATCCCGATGATGCCGTACACCATCGTGTAACCGATGGCGATCAAGGCATAGGTGCTGCCGATGGTCAATCCATTAACCAGTTGTTGGAAGAAATGGTAGATCTCAGGCATTACAGCGCTCCTAAAAACCTGATTTGCATTTCGCTGGCGGGCGATGGGCCCGGCCCGTTTCGTGGTCTTCGCCAAGTCAGTGGGCACAGCCAGGAAACCGCGGGTGACGGTTTTAAGATTTTCAGGTGAACCGGCTCCCGGATCGCGGGAATCAGGTCCATGAACCTCGTAAAACAAAGCCCACTGCTCGCACAGTGGGCTTCTCGGTCAGCTATTAGTCACGCAGTTACTGAGGGGAGACTTCGGTCTTCGGCTTGCCGAAGTGCCATTCGTAGACCACGAACTTGAAGTCTTTCAGGTCACCTTTCTCGTCGTAGGACAGCTCGCCGGTCGGGGTCTTGAACTTGCCGGCGTGGATGGCGGCTGCCACCTTGTCGGTGTCTTCGGACTTGGCGGCTTCGATACCCTTGGCGATCAGCTCGACAGCGGAGTAGGCCGGGAACACGAACGGACCGCTAGGATCCTTGCCGTCAGCCTTGATGGCGTCGACGATGGCCTTGTTCTCAGGATCAGCGTCGAACGACTTCGGCAGGGTGACCAGCAGGCCTTCCGAAGCGCCCTGGGCGATCTGCGAGATGGAGTCGTTGCCGACACCTTCCGGACCCATGAACTTGGCTTTCAGGCCCTTCTCTTGCGCCTGGCGCAGGATCAGGCCCAGCTCTGGGTGGTAGCCACCGTAGTAGACGAAGTCGACGTTGTTCTGCTTGAGCTTCTGGATGATCGAGGAGAAGTCCTTGTCACCGGCGTTCAGGCCTTCGAAGACGGCGACCTTGGTGCCTTTCTTCTCGAGGGTCTGCTTGACCGCGGTGGCGATGCCTTCACCGTACTGCTGCTTGTCGTGCAGGACGGCAACGACCTTGGGCTTGACGTGGTCGGCAATGTAGTTGCCGGCTGCCGGGCCCTGGGCGCTGTCCAGACCGATGGTGCGGAAGATCAGCTTGTAGCCACGGGCGGTGATTTCCGGGGAGGTGGCGGCGGGGGTGATCATGATCACGCCTTCGTCTTCGTAGATGTCGGACGCAGGCTGGGTGGAGCTGGAGCACAGGTGGCCGATGACAAACTTGACGCCGTCGTTGACCACTTTGTTGGCGACTGCAACGGCCTGTTTCGGGTCGCACGCGTCGTCATATTCCTTGGCCTCGAGCATCTTGCCGTCGACGCCACCCTTGGCGTTGATGTCTTTGATGGCCTGTTTGGCGCCGATGAACTGCATGTCGCCGTACTGGGTTACCGGACCGGTCTTGGGACCGGCGATGCCGATCTTGATGGTGTCGGCGGCAAACGAATGGCTGGCTACCCCGGCCAGGACCATTGCGGCGAACAGCTTGGAAATCTTGATCATAGTGCTCCACTCATTCTGTTGTAATTCTTATAGTCCTGGCGGCCAGGGCTACAGACCGGGCGGGATTTGCGGCACGCTCGTGCCATGTCGCAAGCCCACCTTCCCCCGGAACATGTCCCGGAACTGTACCGGTACAGTGTAGAGCGCTGTTCGAGCGCTTGAAAAGCGGGCAAAAAGCGCCTGTTTCCCGGGGTGTCGCATGATCGACATAAAGATACAGAAAAGCGCCATCACTTTGCCTCTATCCTGGGCCCAACCCCATACAACCGGGGCCCGTCGATCAAATTACGTATTTGAAACCGGGTTTTTCTGCAAAAATGCCGGCCTTTTACAAACGGCCATTCTGTCGGCAGGAACCCCCATGACTGATCACACAAGCACCCTCTATGCCAAATTGCTCGGCGAGACCGCGATTATCGAGTGGAAAGCCTTGGAGCGTTTCTGGGCCAAGGGTGACCTGATTTGGGTCGACCCCAGCCTTGACCTGATCGCTGTTGCCGAGGCGATGGCCGAGAATCGCAGCGAAATCTTCGCCAAGTGGCGTAATGATGGCGTTGTCGGACCGCTCACTGCAGAGCAGGCGCTAGACCTGCAAACCCGTGATCCTGAGATCTGGGCGGTGGTGGTTTCGCCGTTCATCGTGATCCAGATGAAGAAAGCGGAATAATCGCGGGCTTTTTTAGTGCGAAAAAGGAGTTGATCGCACCTTGTTGGTGCGCGTTGACGCTGACGTAAGGTGGAAGTAAGTAACAAGTCGCCGGGGCGTTCGCCAGTGCGGTAACAGTTTACGGGATGCGTAATATCTCTGTAGGAGCGGGCTTGCCCGCGAATGCGTCCGTACCGTCACTATCGCATTCGCGGGCAAGTCGCAGCGGCGAACCGCCACTCCTACAGGAGTCAGATGCCAGCCCTCAGTAATCCACCCGCCCGGTATGGCTGTTGAGCGAAATCACCCGGGTCTTGCCGATCCGATGCCTGAAGATCTCGCGCAGGTACTTCACCGCTTTCTTCACGCATTCGCGCGACAGGCGGATGTCGTTGATCGAGACGAAGCGGCTCTTGTCGTTGATCAGCTCGCGGTACTTCTTCTCGTACATCGGTTTGATCGCATACCAGTTGGTATCGAGTATTTTCGCCGGATTCTCGAACTCGTTTAGCAGGTCATCGATACGGTCTTCATCGAAATGTTCGCTGGTGATGAATTCCAGGATGGCGTTGTCCAGCGTGTCGTCGAAACGGTAGGGTGTGCGCGCGAAGCAGCGCTTGATGAAGGCCACGATCAGCGTCAGGAAGTCGTCCGACAGGCATGGGCTCTTGGCGATCAGGGTGGTCAGCGACAGGTTGGCCGAGGCGCCGATCACCAACGCGTAGCGCTTGAGCGTGGTGTTGGGGAACAGGCTGTTGAGGTGGGTCTTGAGCCGGTTCAGGTCCATGTACGACAGCTTGTAGTCCTTGGGCAGCGACACGATCGATACCACTGACGAGCAGTTCTTGAAGAAATGCAGGTCGTGCAGGGCCGCCGCGTCGAAGCCCGAGGCCTGGTACTGTTCCAGTGCCGCGCGATAGCGGCGCGACTCGATGGGCAGCAGGCTGATGCCCTCGATGGCCTGGGTCTGTTTGTTGAAGTGGGGCAGGTCGATGGAGCGCAAGAACAGGTCGTCGATGTCCAGGCGCGGCGATTCGCGTTCGAACACCTTGAACTTGTCCGAGGCCTGCGCGGGCGCCTCCGGCACTACCGATTCGGCATAGGCGATGGCTACCGGGCCCGCGAGGCTCATGAAGAGGTCGTTGGCGTCCAGGCGGATGGTTTCGCCAATGTCGATGCCGGCGCGGCGGAAGTAGTTCTGGTCGTAGTCGGTGGTCACGGCCTGCGCGGTGAGGATGTTGAAGATCTGCTGGGAGATGTACTGGTTGGCGTGCTTCTCCATGGCATTGACGTCGATGTTCTGGATCGTTCCGTCATCGCTCTCTTCGGCGTAGCGCATGATGTCGTTGGAAATCAGCATCATGGCGTTCCACGGGCGGATGCGCCCCATGACGCTGGCTTCGCTGCTGTCTTCGTTGTCGAAGTTGTACGAGAAATCCCATTCTTCGGACAAGTATTTGCACAACAGGCGTCCGGCATTGATGTGCAAGGCCTCGGACATTTCACTGCGGTGGTCGGAGGCATTGGGCAGCACACAGATGCCGCTGGTGAAGATCGGCTCGAAAACGAAAGAATGCCCGCCCTTGCCGTCGTTCTCGTCAGCCGGCTTGGTGTCGAAAGTCTTGTTCATGTACGAGTACTGCTGGGCCAGGCCGAACTCCGAGGCCATCCCTGAGCCGGTGCCGCCGCCGGCGCTGAAGATGTAGAAATACAGGCGCGATTGGTTGGCCTTGATGCCGCAGGAATCGATCAGGTAGGAGTGGATCAGTTTCCAGTCGGCGCTCGAGAAGCGCTGGGTATCCTTGTTGAGGATGATCTTGGCCAGGTACTGGCCGAGGATCGGCGCATTGCCGGCGCCGCCGGCGTGCACCTCGGACAGGTCCATGATCTTCATCTTGCTGTAGTCGCGCAGGAACCCGCCGCGCTCACCCTTGCGCGAGAAGCGGATGCGCCCGGCGATGTCCTTGTCCAGATCGCCGAGCATCACCAGTGGCTCGACCAGAAATACCGGTTTGGCGCCCTTGTTCTGTACCAGGCGCAGGTTCTGTCGGATCCAGCGTGCAGGGCTGTAGCCGCCTTCGTTCCTGTTGCGGTCTTCGTTGTTGAACTCGTTGAGGAAGAAGGTGCGCGCGTTGTACACCAGTTCCGCCACGTCCAGGGCAATGTTCGAACCACAGCGCCCCAGGCCGATCAGGCATACCGAGGGGAACTGCTGGTCCAGACGCAATTGGCTTTCGTCTTCCGCGTGCAGGCCCTGCGGGAATACCAGGTCACGCAGGCCGTCGAGGTTGTCGAGGATGCGCTGGATATCGCTCTCGGTGAAGTACAGGTATTGCGCGGGGACGTTGCGGGTGGCCTGGCCGCCACCGAGGGTCAACGAGGTGCTGTTGGTGGAGGGCTCGGGCACTGCATTGGCAGAAGTATTATTGGAGGTCATAGTGCGCCATTTGCCTGGAGTGGTGGACGGTCGGAAGATATGTCATCTGGCCATTACGTAAATCCGGCGACTGTAGCAGTGCGCCTTTTGCCTATGCGATAGGGGTTTACCCTATGGTCGTTAGGGGTTCGCGCTGGCATCTGCACTGCATCGTCCGAAGGTCGCGCTTCTTTAATCCTTGCCTGGAGTCGTTCATGAGTACTGCATTGCCTTCCCTGGGATTCGCCGGGATCGGCCTGATGGGCCTGCCGATGTGCCGTCGTCTGCTGGCTGCCGGCTACCCGCTGACCGTGTGGAACCGCAGCCCGCAGAAGTGCGCCGAGCTGGTCGCCGCTGGCGCACGCCTGGCCGAGAGCCCGGCGGCGTTGTGCCGTGACACTGACATCGTGCTGCTGTGCCTGGCCGACACGGGCGTGGTCCGCGAGGTGGTGTTCGGCGAGCAAGGCATCGCCCAGGGCGGGCGCAGCGGCCAGTTGCTGGTGGATTTCTCCAGCCTCGAGCCAACCGCCACCCGCGACATGGCCGCGGAGCTTGCGGCCCTGTGCGGCATGGCCTGGCTGGATGCGCCAGTGTCCGGCGGTACGCCAGGCGCCGAGGCGGGTACCCTGGCGATCATGGTGGGCGGTGACGCTGCGGACCTGGCGCGCGTGCGCCCGGTGTTGCTGACCCTCGGCCAGCGCGTGACGCACATGGGGGCGGTTGGTGCCGGCCAGGTGACCAAGGCTTGCAACCAGATGATCGTTGCCTGCAATGCCTTGGTGATTGCCGAGATGGTGGCCCTGGCCGAACGTTCAGGGGTGGATGCCAGCCTGATCGCCGAAGCGCTTTGCGGCGGATTCGCCGACTCCCGGCCGCTGCAGATCCTCGCGCCACAGATGGCGCAAAGTCGCTACACCCCGGTCAAATGGCATGTGCGCACCTTGCTCAAGGACCTCGACACTGCAGTGAAGTTTTCCCGCGAGCAAGGTTCGGCAACACCCATCAGTGGCCTCGCCGCGCAACTGATGCGCCTGCACGGCAGCCAGGGGCATCTGCAAAACGATCCGGCGACCCTGGTAGAGCTGTTCCGCGCTCGGGAATGAAGTCGCTGTCCAGATTGTCGAGCCGCTCCAGCACCGGCGGCAGGTCGGTCAACGGTACCGGACGGCTGAGCAGGTAGCCTTGAAGGAAATCGCAGCCCTGGGCGGCGAGAAATGCGCGTTGCTCGTCGGTTTCCACGCCCTCGGTGACGACCTGCAGGTGCAGGGTGTGGGCCATGATGATGATGGCCTGGACGATCTCTCGGTCTTGCTGGCTGCCTGGCACATCCTGGATGAACGAGCGGTCGATCTTCAGCACGTCCAGGGGAAGGCGCTTGAGGTAGGCCAGCGATGAATAGCCGGTGCCGAAGTCGTCGATCGACAGGGCCACGCCCTGGGCGCGGATGCGTTTGAGCAGGTTGATGGTGCGGTGGATATCGCCCATCAGGGCGTTTTCGGTGACTTCCAGTTCCAGTTGGCGAGCAGCCACACCGGCCTGGAACAAGGCCATCTCCACTTCGCTGGCCAGTTCCTCGCGCCCCAGTGTCACGGCGGAGCAATTGACCGTGACCTTGAGGTGTCCGTAGCCCAGGCGGTTGAGTTCTGCCACGTCTTCGCAGGCGCGGCGCAGTACCCAGAGATCGAGTTCGGCGATCAGGCCATTGGCTTCGGCAATACCGATGAAGCGGTCGGGGCCGAGCAGGCCATGCTGCGGGTGCTGCCAGCGTACCAGGGCTTCCAGCTTGGCGACCCGTGCGCTGTGCAGGTCGAAGATCGGCTGGTAATGCACGCACAATCCGCGCTCATCGAGCAGCGCCACGCGCAGTTCCTCTTCCAGTTGCAACTCGAGCGTGGCGCGGGTCTTCAGGCTGCTGTTGAAGAAGTTCAGGTTGTTGCGCCCGCCACCCTTGGACTGGTACAGCGCCAGGTCGGCATTCTTCAGCAGCTCCTCGGCGCTGCGTCCATCGTCGGGAAAGATGCTGATACCGATACTGGTGGTCATGACCATGCGTCGCCCACCGAGATCGATGGGCTCCTTCATGCGCTGCATGATGCGTTGCGCCAGGTGACGGGCTTCGTCGCGGTTGTGCAGGCTGGTGACGATGCAGAACTCATCGCCGCCAAAACGCGCCACCACGTCCTGGGAGCGGGTCGCCGCCTTGATGTGTCCGGCGATCACCTTGAGCAGTTCGTCGCCAGCGGCGTGCCCGAGGCTGTCGTTGATGCGCTTGAAGTGGTCGATGTCGAGGAACATCACGGCCAGCATGCCTTCGCTTGCGGTCTGCTCGGCCAGGCGTTCGGCAAAGACCTGGTTGAAGCCGCGGCGATTGATCAGGTTGGTCAAGGCATCGTAGTGGGCGGCCTGTTGCAGCGAGGCACGGGCCTGGTCGAGCTGGCTGAGCAGCACATTGACCCGCCGCAGGTCATGTTCCTTGCTTTGCAGCTTCTTGTCGGCCAGTGCAGCGCTGATGCTGCTGCCACTGATCAGCAGGGTGATGAACGCGATGGTCAGCCCCAACTGCAGGCTGTTGTTGGCCGAGGGCAGTTGCAGGGGCAGGTTGTCTGGAATGACCAGCGACAGTGCCGCCATGCCCGTGAAGTGGGTGAGGACGATGCCTGCCGCCATCATCAGGCTGGCGCCGTACTTCATCACCAGATGCAGGGTGCCGCTGCCACTGCGAAAGTGTCGGGCCATCAGCAGCGCCACCAGGCTGGTGACTACAGCGATGCCCAGCGAGGCGACCAGCAGTGGGGTCTGGTAGTACTGCAGGGCGCTGGTCTGCAGGGCGGCCATGCCGACGTAATGCATCACGGTGATGCCGAGGCCGATCGCCAGCGCAGCCTGCAGGTAATGACGCCACTGCATCACAGTGCGATCGAGGCTGTTCATTGCCAGCCACGCGGCGAGCAGGGCGATGATCAGCGAGAGGGCGGTCAGCGGCATGTCGTAATGCACTTCAAGCGGCGCCTGGAACGCCAGCAGGCTGATGAAGTGCATGGCCCAGATACCGCTGGCCAGGCAGCAGGCACCCAGAATCCGCCATTGGCGGCGGGCGTTGAGCCCCTCGCTGTGACTTTGCCGCTCGGCCATGTCCAGGGTGGCGAAGCATGCAGCGCAGGCCACCAGGTAGGCGAGCATGACCAGGAAAGGGTTATGACGGCAGTCGAGGATGATTTGTCCGTTCGCCGGAAGCTCGGCGAACAATTGAAGTCCCAGCCACTCCATTGCCTGTCTCTTCGTCGAGTTTGCACTCGTCCCCAAACAGCGTGGTGGAGACCGTTGAAACCGGAGTATAGGAAAGGGGAGCTAGGCCTTCCTGATTAATGGCAGTTTGATCTCTACCATTTGGACATGAGGTCAATAGCGGAAGGTTATAAAAACAGATGAGGCGGCGCGTGCTTCGCGGGCAAGCCCGCTCCTGCATGTACAACGCTGCGGGAGCGGGCTCGCCGTTTTGTCAGCCGGCCACCAGCACGCGAATCGCTTCCAGGCGCAGCGCGGCCTTTTCGAGCATCGCCAGGCCCTGTTCGCGCTGCTTGCGCAGGGCATCGATCTCGCTGTCACGCACGCTCGGGTTGACTGCCTTGAGCGCCGTCAGGCGAGCCAGCTCCTCGTCGGCTTCAGCGGCCAGGCGACGCTGCGCCTCGGCGACACGCTCGTCATGCACCGGCAGTACCTTCGCCTCGCCAGCGGCGATGCGCTTGGCCAAGACATCGCGCTGGGCCTGGATGAACTTGTTGGCGCTGGCCTTGGGTACGCTTTCGAGCTGGTCGTTGAGGGTTTCGAAGGCAACCCGCGGCGCCAGGTCGTTGCCATTGGTATCGAGCAGGCAGCGCAAGGCGGCCGAGGGCAGGTAGCGACCCAGTTGCAGGCTACGGGGTGCCACCACCTCGCTGACATAGAGCAGTTCGAGCAGCACGGTGCCAGGCTTGAGCGCCTTGTTCTTGATCAGCGCCACGGCGGTGTTGCCCATCGAGCCGGACAGCACCAGGTCCATGCCGCCCTGCACCATCGGGTGTTCCCAGGTCAGGAACTGCATGTCCTCGCGCGACAGGGCCTGGCCACGGTCGTAGGTGATGGTCACGCCTTCGTCGTCGCCCAGCGGGAAGCTCGCGTCGAGCATCTTCTCGCTGGGTTTGAGCACCAGCGCATTTTCCGAATGGTCTTCGCTGTCGATGCCGAAGGCGTCGAACAGGGTTTCCATATAGATAGGCAGGGCGAACTGGTCATCTTGCTCGAGAATCGCCTCGACCAGTGCCTCGCCTTCGCCAGCGCCGCCGGAGTTGAGCTCCAGCAGGCGGTCGCGGCCGCTGTGCAGCTCGGCCTCCAGGCGCTCGCGCTCGCCGCGGGCTTCAGCGACCAAGGCGCTCCAGGCGGCATTGTCGCCGCCGACCAGTTGCGCCAGCAGGCGCGTGCCGAACTGGTGCTGCAGGGCGCTGCCGGTCGGGCAGGTGTTGAGGAAGGCATTCAGGCCTTCGTGGTACCACTGGAACAGGCGCTCTTGCGGGCTGTCCTGCAGGTACGGGATGTGCAGCTGGATGGTGTGTTTCTGACCGATCCGGTCGAGGCGACCGATGCGTTGCTCGAGCAGGTCCGGGTGCGCCGGCAGGTCGAACATCACCAGGTGGTGGGCGAACTGGAAGTTGCGGCCTTCACTGCCGATTTCCGAGCAGATCAGCACCTGCGCGCCAAATTCTTCGTCGGCAAAGTACGCGGCGGCGCGGTCACGCTCAAGGATGCTCATGCCTTCATGGAATACCGTCGCGGGGATGCCGGAGCGCACACGCAGGGCGTCTTCCAGGTCCATGGCGGTCTCGGCATGGGCGCAGATCACCAGAACCTTGGTGCGCTTGAGCATCTTCAGGGTGTCGATCAGCCAATCGACCCGTGGGTCGAAGCGCCACCAGCGTTCGTCGTCGCTGCCTTCGCCCTGGGCCTGGAAGGCCACTTCCGGGTACAGCTCGGCACGCTCACCGGCGGGCAGC
This sequence comes from Pseudomonas sp. S44, assembly GCF_016624805.1. Taxonomy (NCBI): domain Bacteria; kingdom Pseudomonadati; phylum Pseudomonadota; class Gammaproteobacteria; order Pseudomonadales; family Pseudomonadaceae; genus Pseudomonas; species Pseudomonas sp. S44. The sequence continues at coordinate 13,736 of NZ_JACVTY010000020.1, read as the reverse complement.
GCGCTGTACGGTTCGGGGTTGGCGAGCGGGTAGGGGTGCAGTTGACGCTCGGGGAAGCCCTGGATCGCGGCGCGGGTGTTGCGGAACAGCACGCGGCCGGTGCCATGGCGGTCTAGCAATTCGCGAATCAGGCGTGCGCTGGCCTGGCTGTCGCCATCGCTGACTGCGGCCAGCAGGGCCTCGCCTTCGGCGCCAAGGAAATTGTGAATGGTGGCGTGGGCCTTGGGCGACAGGCGGCCTTCGTCGAGCAACTCCTGGACGGCTTCGGCTACTGGGCGATAGTGCTCGCTCTCGGCGCGGAAGGCGGCCAGGTCGTGGAAACGGTTGGGGTCGAGCAGGCGCAGGCGGGCGAAATGGCTGTCCTGGCCAAGCTGTTCGGGGGTGGCAGTGAGCAGCAGCACGCCAGCAATGACCTGGGCCAACTGCTCGACCAGCGCGTATTCGGCACTGGCCTGCTCCTCGTGCCATACCAGGTGGTGGGCTTCGTCGACCACCATCAGGTCCCAGCCGGCGGCGAACAGGGCGTCCTGGGCCTTTTCATCGTCGACCAGCCACTCCAGCGCCACCAGCGCCAGTTGGGCATCTTCGAACGGGTTGCTGGCATCGCTCTCGATGAAACGCTCGGCGTCGAACAGTGCCACCTGCAGGTTGAAGCGCCGGCGCATTTCGACCAGCCACTGGTGCTGAAGGTTTTCCGGAACCAGGATCAGCACGCGGCTGGCACGGCCCGTCAGCAATTGGCGGTGGATGACCAGGCCCGCCTCGATGGTCTTGCCCAAGCCTACTTCGTCGGCCAGCAATACCCGCGGGGCGATACGGTCAGCGACTTCACGGGCAATGTGCAACTGGTGGGCGATCGGCTGGGCGCGGCAGCCACCCAGGCCCCAGAGCGAGGAGAGCATCTGCTTGCTGCTGTGCTGCAGGGTGTTGTAGCGCAGCGAGAACCACGACAGCGGGTCGATCTGCCCGGCGAACAGACGGTCGCTGGCCAGGCGGAACTGGATGAAGTTCGACAGTTGCGTCTCAGGCAGGGTACGCGCCTGGTTCTGCCCGTCCAGGCCATGGTAGACCAGCAGGCCATCGACATCCTCGACCTCGCGCACGGTCAGCTTCCAGCCATCGAAGTGAGTGATCTGGTCACCCGGCGAGAAGCGCACGCGGGTCAGCGGCGCGTTGCGTAGCGAGTACTGGCGGGTATCGCCAGTGGCCGGATAGAGCACGGTCAGCAGGCGGCCATCCTGCGCCAGGATGGTTCCCAGGCCGAGCTCGGCTTCGCTGTCGCTGATCCAGCGTTGCCCCGGTTGATACTGCTGCGCCATACTGCCTGAACTCCCGCGATGAAAAAGCGCACTATCTTAACGGATAGGCCCGGCGGACCAAAGCGTTCAGCCACTTCATCGACGAATACCCTTTAGTCAACGAGGGCCTCGCGCCAACATGCCTGTCACGCACCGCTGGTTGAACCTCTCCCTGGCCGTGGGCAGCCTGGCGCTGCTCGCAGCCTGTGACCAGAAGAAGTTCGAGATCCTCGCGCCGATTCCGGTCGAGCAACTGGAAGTGCTGGGCGTTCAGACGCCGCTCAAGAGCGTGCATTTCCACGACCGCGAAGGCGAAGGCCTGCTGGTGCTCAGCCGTGTGGACGGCCAGGCGACCGATGCCGACAGCGAACAGGAAGTCGACAAGGTCGTGCTCAAGGCCACGCTCTATGGGCGTGCGAGCGAAAGCGAGGCGTTCAAGCCACGCTGGCAGATCGATCAGGAGACAACGTGCCCGGGGCTGGACCTGGATGTCGACTTCTATACCGATGTCAGCGACGTTACCGACCTGAACAAGGATGGTGTCGCCGAAGTCACCGTGGCCAGCCACGCCTTCTGTGGCGGCGGCATCGACCCGCACGACATCAGCATCGAAATGCGCGAAGGCCAGGCGATCTACAGCATCAGTGGTCAGTCGCAGATCAGCCCGGCGGGCGAGGAGCCCATCGGTGGCGAGCGCGAGGACAGTGCGTCGCTCAAGAGTGCGCCGCAGGTGTTGCGCGAACACATGGACGCGGTCTGGCAACAGGTCTACAAGCGGCCCTGGAGCGAAACCAGCCAGCCCGCTGACGACGATCCCGACGACGAAGGCGAATGATCGCGGTCTATACTTTGCAAACGGTATTGTGACCGGCCGCACAATCCCTTGCCCATGTGCTCAAGGCGTACCGTGGCTGGCCGACACAGTGGCTACAGGAGAACCGACTCATGCTGCCGCCGATCATTCCGCTCAGTGCCGTGCCCGTGACCTCGCAACAAGATCCCGTCAAGCAGAGCCCCAATATTCCTCCGGTGGTTCCGGCCCAGCCTGCCTCCAGCGATGGCACCATCGACCTCAAGCAGCAGCGCGACCCGCAGGATGAAGCCTATCGGCTGCGCGAGGAACAACGCCGCCAGCAGCAGCGCCGTCAGCAACGCCGCCAGGACGAGCAGGAAGAGCTCTACAGCGCAATGCCCGGCGATGAACTCAATGCCGACAATACCGTGCCGGTTGCGCCGCTCGGTGAGCGGCCACGCCAGGGGTTGCTGGTGGACATCGAAGTCTGAGGCGGGGCTGTTCAGCGTCGCCATCAGGCTTCATCATGGGCGCATCCGCTGTCAGTCGAGCCCGCCCATGAGCCAAGACAACCTGATCGACTTCGGCGCCGAGCGCGCCAAACGCATCCACGACATCAAGGACAAGCGCCTGGATGAAATGCGCCAGGCCTTCGAACAGGCCATGCCGTTGAGCAAAAGCAAGAAGAAGAAAGGCAAAAGCAAGCCCAAGAAGCGCTGAAAACTGATGCAGGTCAAACCTGCGCCCCCTCTTGTGCCCGGTCCCGGGCCCTATTGACCCTGGTCAATTTCTCCTCCCCGCACATTCGTTACCTTGCACACATCGGACAACGGCAACGAATCGGGAGGCCGACATGTTCTTCGACAACGTGGTGATCGCCGGTGTGGTGACAGTCGGGTTGATGTTGACGTTCTTTGCCGGTCTGGGACTTTTCATCTGGAAGGATGCGAACAAGCGCAAATCGCGCTGATCCTTCCGGGTATACGAGCACGCAAGGCATTTAGGGCGACTTCGGTCGCCTATTTTTTTATCTTTTTAAAAGATGATTAGCTAGCTAATTAGTTGATTGCATTTTATTCTCCCGTTCGTTGTCTATCGTTCTATTCAATATCCCCCCGCAAGGTCCGCTTCGTGCCCATCACCCTCCAGGCCCTGTTCGCACCCACCAGCCCTGCTCTGAAGTTCGCCATCAAGACCCTGCTGGGCGGTGGACTGGCGCTGTGGCTGGCGCTGCGCTGGGGGTTGGAACAACCGGCCTGGGCCTTGATGACGGCGTTCATCGTGGCCCAGCCGCTGTCGGGCATGGTGGTGCAGAAGGGGCTGGCGCGACTGGCCGGCACCCTGGTCGGTACGTTCATGTCGGTGGTGTTCATCGGCCTGTTCGCCCAGACCCCGTGGTTGTTCCTGCTGACCCTTGCCTTGTGGCTGGCGCTCTGTACCGCTGCTTCAACCCAGTTGCGCAGTGCCTGGGCGTACGCCTTTGTGCTGGCTGGCTATACCGCAGCGATCATCGCATTGCCAGCGATCGACCACCCTTTGCAGGTGTTCGACCAGGCGGTGGCGCGCTGCACCGAAATCTGCCTGGGCATCGTCTGCGCCACAGCCACCAGCGCGCTGATCTGGCCGATGCGCGTCGAGCAGCAACTCGGCGGCCAGGCGCGGCAGGCCTGGCAGAACGGCATGCAGACCGCCAGCGCCATGCTCGGCGGTGAAGACGAGGCGCGCCAGGGGCTGCTGGACATCCTTGGGCGCATCGTCGCCATCGACGTTCAGCGTGAACATGCCTGGTTCGAAGGCAGTCGTGGCCGCCAGCGGGCCCGCGCAATCCGTGGCCTGAGCCAGAAGCTGATGGTGCTGCTGCGCATTTCGCGTTCGGTGCGTCGTCAGTGGCGTCAGCTCGACGAACAGCAAGCGGCGCACCTGGCGCCCTGGCTGGAGGAGGTCCGGACCCAGTTGGCCAATCCCGATCAGCCCAGCCTTCTGTTATTGCGCCAACGTATCTGGGACGCAGCCCACGACGAACAGATCAGCCCCGCCGAGCATTTCTGCCTGGCGCGCCTGACCCTGCTGCTGGACTTCGCCATGGCCGCCACCCAGGCGCTGCTCGATGTGGAGGAAGGGCGAACGCCCAAGGACGTATCGCTGGGCCTGGCGGCGCATCGCGACCTGCCGCTGGCGCTGCTGTTCGGTTCGCGCAGTGCGTTGGCGTTTCTGGTCATGAGCAGTTTCTGGCTGGCCACGGCCTGGCCCTCGGCCCCCGGAGGCCTGGTGCTGACCTGCGTGGTCTGCAGCCTGTTCGCCAGCCGCGAGAACGGCGCGCAGATCGGCTTGAGCTTTCTGCGTGGCATCTTGCTGGCGATTCCGGTGGCGTTTTTCGTTGGGCAGATCCTGTTGCCACAATGGAGCAGTTTCGCCTTGCTGTGTCTTGGCATGGGCGTACCGCTGTTCTTCGGTGCGCTGGGCATGGCTCATCCGCGCACGGGGCCGACGGCGACTTCGTACTGCCTGCATTTCATCGTGCTGGTGGCGCCTCTGAACGCCATGCACTTCGACGTGGCCAGCATGCTCAACAGCGCCCAGGCCATGCTCATCGGTGTGGGGGCGGCGGTACTGGCGTTTCGGTTGGTCGTGCTGCGTCATCCGAAGTGGCTGGGTCGGCGCCTGAGGGCCGCCACCCAGAGCGACCTGGTTCGCCTGACCCATCGCGACCTGCGGGGCGCCGACAGTTGGTTCGGTGGACGCATGGCCGATCGCCTGATGCAGTTGGCCCGTCATGCCAGCGAGTTGCCCGAGGCCGAGCGCAAGCGTTGGGACGATGGCCTGCATGGCTTGGACATCGGTGACGAACTGGTGCACCTGCGCATGTGCCTGGCGGTGGCCCAGGTACCGTTGGCCGGTGCCGAGCGCCAGTACCTGCAGCAACTGGAGGCGGTTCTGGCCAGTGGCCCTGCGCCTGGGCGCGGCCAGCGTCTGGATGCCGCCAGCGAGCAGTTCATCGAGGCCCTGCGCCGCCAGCCGTCGAGCGACCCGCTGCGCCTGGCTATCGGCGCGGTCCTGCAATTGCAGAAGAGCTGGGGCAAGTGGTGCCGTTGGCAGGAGGAAGTCCATGGGGTTGCGTGAGTGGGCGCTGGGCGGCGTATTGCTCAGCCCGTTTCTGATCTACGTGTTGATGGCGTTGGTGCTTACTGGGCTGTTGCGCTGGGTGGTGCAGGCGACGCCACTCGGTCGCTGGATCTGGCATGAAGCGCTGTTCGATGCGGCGTTGTTCGTCTGTGTGCTGTCGTTGGTGGTACATCTGTTGGGACCTTTGTAAGGAGTCAGTCCATGCGTACAGCGGTACGTACCCTGGTCACCCTGTGCGTGGTGGCCATTGCCGTGTTTGCCGGATATCACCTCTGGCAGTACTACATGCTTACCCCCTGGACGCGCGATGCGCGGGTGCGGGCCGATGTGGTGGTGATCGCCCCGGACGTGTCCGGCTGGGTGCGCGAACTGCGGGTCCACGACAACCAGCCGGTGAAGGCCGGCGATGTATTGATGATCATCGATCACGAGCGCTTCCAGGCGGCTTTCGACCAGGCCAGTGCCGTGGCTGAAACCCGCACCCAGCAGTTGCGCCTGCGTGAGCGCGAAGCGGCTCGGCGCACGGCCCTTGGGCCGGAGGCGATCAGCGCCGAGCTGCGCGAGAACGCCCAGATCAACGCTGCCATCGCCCGTGGTGAACTGCACGAGGCGCAAGCGCAACTGCAGGTGGCCAAGATCAACCTGGCCCGTAGCGAAGTGCGCGCACCGCGCGACGGTCACATCACCAACCTGCGACTGGCCCAAGGCAACTACGTCAATACCGGGCAATCGATGATGGCGCTGGTGGACGACTCGACCTTCTATATCCAGGCCTATTTCGAGGAAACCAAGCTGCCGCGCATTCGTGTCGGGGATCCGGTAAAGGTCTGGCTGATGGGGGCGGGGGAGGCCATGCATGGGCATGTGGAGAGCATCAGCCGGGGCATCACTGACCGCAACTCGACCCCGGACGGACAGTTGTTGCCGGAGGTGGAGCCGACCTTCAACTGGGTCAGGTTGGCGCAGCGGATACCGGTGAGGATCAGGCTGGACGATATCCCCGCTGGGGTGAATCTCAGCGCCGGGATGACCGCGAGTGTGCAGGTGCGGGAGGATGAGGTGCAGCGCTGAGCCAGCTCCCACGGACGCCCGGCGTGCCCGTGGGAGCGCTTGCCATCAGGGTTGCTGGGCAGTGGCTGCCAGTACGATCTCGCGGATGCACACATGTTGCGGCTGCTGGTACGCCCAGACGATCGCCCCGGCCACATCCTCGGCCTTGAGCACTACGCCGCCCATGTCATTGGCTTTCCACGACTCGTAGTCGCGCTTGATGCCCTCGTCGGTGGTGTGGCCGAGCAGCTCGGTCTCGACCGCGCCCGGCGCGATGGTGACGACACGCACGTTGTGTGGCGCCAGCTCTTCGCGCAGGTTTTCCGACAGGCCATGCACGGCGAATTTGGTGCCGACGTAGGCGACATGATTGGGGAAGGTCTTGCGCCCGGCGACGGAGCTGACGTTGATCAGGGTGCCGGCGCGTCGTGCGACCATGCCGCTGGCCAGTACATGCACACCGTTGAGCAGGCCTTTGACGTTGATGTCGATCATCCGGTCCCACTGCTCAGGATCCTGCTCGTGCACCTGGCCCAGCAGCATCACGCCGGCATTGTTCACCAGTGCATCGGCCGGGCCGTACACGGCTTCGGCTTCGTTCACCGCCGCCACCAGCGCGGCACGGTCGCGAATGTCCACGGCGCGGCACAAGCAATTGGGCAGGGCCAATGCTTCGAGACGTTCCAGGCGACGAGCGATCAGCAGCAGCGGGTGACCTGCGGCCGAGAATTGCTGGGCCGTGGCGGCCCCGATACCGGAGCTGGCGCCGGTGATGATGATCAGAGGTTTGTTCATGAGCGCCTCCAAGGCATAATCGTTTTCGATGGCCAGAATTGTAAGCATCGATCCAGGCCATGAAAAACGGCTTATTCCTCTGGCTGGCATCGGTTTTATCTATGGATATTCGTCATCTCAAGGCGTTCATCGCCGTGTTCGAAGAGCGCAACATCACCTTGGCCGCGCAGCGCCTGTGCGTGGCTCAGCCGACATTGTCAGTGACCATCCGGCAACTCGAGGAGGACCTCGGCGTCATCCTGTTCCTGCGCCAGGCCCGCGGTGTGGACGTCAGCGAGCAGGCGCGGGCGCTGTATCCGCAGGCGTGCCGCATGGTTGCTGAAGCCGAGGCGCTGCGCCTGCGCTTTCGCCAGGAGCAGGAGCGTGTCCCGCTCGTGCTGGGTATCGAGGCCGATATCGCCCCGGCCCAGGTCGAAGCATGCGTGTGTCTTGCGGCTCAGGCCGTGCCTGGGTTGCAATTGACGTTGCTGGACGGTTGCGAGGGCGATGCGCGGTTGGCCGATGAAGCTGAGCGCTGTGAGGATGAGCTCTTCCTGGCGCTGTGGGAAGAGTCGTTTGTCCTGGTCATGGCCACCGGCAGCCAGGCCGACGGTCGCTGGATCACCTGCCCGCAGCATCCTTCGCACCAGCGCCTGATGGGGCTATATGGCGAGGGTGAGCAGGTGGCACAGGCCGGATCATTGCAACTGGCGTTGGCGCTGGTCGCCGCCGGACTGGGCGCGGCCTGGTTGCCGCAGTCGCTGGCCGAGCGCCACCCAGGGGTCTACTGGCAACCAGGGCCCGGCCCGGCGCTGAGGCGTCGGGTCGGGTTGTGCTACGCCGCCCAGGCGCTGGACATTCCTGCCTTGGCGAGCTTGCAGCAGGCGCTGAGCGGCAGCAGCCTGGGTTAGAGGAACATGCCGCCGGAGACTTCCAGACGCTGCCCGGTAATCCAGCCATTACCGTCCTCAAGCAACAGGGAGATGGCTGCGCCGATATCGTCGGGCAGGCCGGCGCGGCCCAGGGCAGTATTGCTGGCCACGAAGGCGTTGACCTGCTGATTGTCACGCACGGTGCCACCCCCGAAATCGGTCTCGATGGCGCCCGGCGCCAGGATGTTCACCCGGATGCCGCGCTCACCCAACTCCTTGGCCTGGTAGCGGGTGAGCACCTCCATGGCGCCCTTCATTGCCGCGTAGGCGGAGTAACCGGGCAGCGAGAAGCGTGCCAGGCCACTTGAAATGTTGACGATGCGCCCCCCGTCGGCCAGTAGCGGAAGCAGGCGTTGGGTGAGGAAGAACGGGCCCTTGAGGTGGATGTTCAGCAATTGCTCGAACTGCGCCTCGGTGGTTTGGCTGAACAGTGCATGTATGCCGACACCGGCGTTGTTCACCAAAAAGTCGAACTGTCGGCGGGCAAAGCGTTGATCAAGGGTGTGCGCCAGGCGTTCGGCGAAGTCGGCGAAGCTTTGGCTGTCGCCGACATCCAGTTGCAGCATGGCGGCACGCACCCCAGCCTGTTCCAGGCGCTCGACCAGGGCCTGGGCTTCGTCGGCCCGGCTGTGATAGGTGCCGATGACATCGATGCCGCGGGCCGCGAGATGTTCGGCGGTGTTGCGGCCAAGGCCGCGGCTGGCGCCAGTGAGCAGAGCGATTTTACGGGTCATGTGGATTACCTCGTCGATGGAGTCTGTGCTCACAGGTTATTGGTCGACAAAAGGCTGTTAAATCCTGCTGTTTTGGAAATACTGTTCGCCATATTCGAACTATCAAGGCGGCTCGATGAACAAGCTGGAATTGTTGCGTACCTTTGTCAGGGTCAGTGAACTGTCCAGTTTCACCCTGGCGGGTGAGAGTCTTGGCTTGCCACGTTCGACTGTCTCGGAGCAGGTCCGGGCACTGGAGCGCTTGCTTGGCACGCGCCTGCTCAACCGCACCACGCGCCGCGTGCAGGCGACGCAGGACGGCCTGCTGCTCTACGAGCGCAGCAAGGATTTGCTGTCAGGCATGGACGAGATCGAGAGCCTGTTTCGCAGCGACGAGGCCGAGCTGGCCGGGCGTCTGCGTATCGACATGCCGACCATGATGGCGCGCAAGGTGGTGATGCCGGCCCTTTCAGGCTTTCTGTTGCGCTATCCGCGCCTGGAAGTGGAGCTCAGTTGCACCGACCAGCGTGTCGACCTGCTGCAAGGTGGCTTTGACTGCGTACTGCGGGTGGGCGAACTGGGTGACCCGGATGTGGCCGCCCGGCCACTGGGGCGCATGACCATGTGCAACTGCGCCAGCCCCGAATACCTTGCCCGGCATGGCGTGCCGCACACGCTGGACGATCTGGCGACGCATCAGCTCGTGCACTACGTCTCCAGGCTCGGTGCGCAGAGTCCGGGGTTCGAGTACGAAGTCGACGGGCAATCGCGTTTTCTGCCCATGAGGGGTGTGCTCACGGTGAACAATGCCGTGGCGTATTCGGCCGCGGGCCTGGCCGGCCTGGGGCTGATCCAGGTTCCAGCGGCGGGGGTTGCCGAGGACGTGCGGCGCGGTGATCTGGTACGGGTGCTCGAATCTTGGCAGGCCCGGGCCATGCCGGTGACGATGCTGTACCTGCGCCAGCGGCATGTTCCGCGCCGGGTACAGGCGTTCATGGGATGGATGGAGGCGCTGTTGACCGATCAGCTCGATCCGGCGGTGTCCGGCGCTCGCTGAAAAACCTTGGCGAAGGCGGCGCAGGTTGCGTTAGTCTGCGCAACAAACGATCTGCGCGTTGCCCGACAGAGGCAACCGTTCCCGCCTGGCGTGCGTTCCTTCCGATTTCTTTGCGAGGTAACGTCATGGCCATTACATCCCAGGATATCTGCACAGCTGCCGAGCAGCTCAACGGCTTCGTCGGTTTTCACGGCAAGCGTGGCACGCATATCGTGCGCTTTTCCGAGGACGCATTCGGTATGGATGTCGCGGATGCGAGCATCACGCCCTGCAGCGAGTTCGTCTGGCGTCCCGAGTCGGGGCGGCGTATGGCGCTCTGCCGTGAGCGTCTGGCACTGTTGCTGCGACAGCATGTGGACGATCGCCTGAACATTGGTGAGCCGCTGCGGATCTATCTGCGCCGCACCGACCTGCCGGAGATCGTCGCCGAGCGTAGCCTGCGCTGAGCCAGCAGGTTCAGTCGGGGTAGGCCAGCTTGAGAGGGCCAGCCTCGCTGCGGGCGACGTTGACCTGGTTGCGGCCTTGATGCTTGGCGGTGTAGAGGGCCTTGTCGGCGTCTTCAAGCCACTGCTCGGGCGTTTTCAGCCCAGGGTGATAGGCCGAGAGGCCTATGCTCAGGCTGATGCGCAATTCCGGCAGTTGCGGGTTGCGATAGGCGCTGACCTGCTCACGCAGGCGCTCCATCGCAACGCCGGCCTGGTCTTGATCGGTGGCAGGCAGGATCAGACAGAACTCGTCACCGCCGTAGCGCCCGGCCAGGTCATCGTCGCGCAGGACGCGCTTGAGCTCGTGGCTCAGCTGGCGCAGCACGCAATCGCCGACCACGTGGCCGAAGGTGTCGTTGATGGTCTTGAAATGATCGATGTCGATCAGGGCGATGACTGCCGTGGCCTGCTGCTGGTGGCAGATCTGGAACCTCAGCAGCAGCAAGTCTTTCCATGAGCCATGGTTGAGCAGTCCGGTGAGGCTGTCGGTGCGGCTCAGGGCGCTCAGCCGACGCTTGTGGTCGGCCAGCTTGATCGCCAATTGATAGCAGACCCAACCGAGCGCCAGCGGGTAGAGCGTCAGCATTGGCAGGCAGGCATAGACCTGCAATGCCGTGGCTTGCAGTTGCAGCCCGGGGCCGAACAGCGCCATGGCCAGCAGCATGCCTGTCAGTTGCGCGACCAACCCGCGCAGTACCATGCGCTTGCCGCCTGCAGCGACGTTGTTCATGGTCATCATCGACAGGATGGTCACGGTCGGCAACGGATTGAAATGAATGGCTGCAGCCCAGAAACCGCCGCTCAGCGAATCGAGCAACAGGTTGCGCTGTTCGGCGCGGTAGGGGGCAGGGGAGCGGATCGCCCATTGATAAGCCAGGTGCGGCCAGGCCAGGCCGTTGAATAGCATCAGCAGCCACACCCAGGTGGGTGGTTGCAGCGGGGCAAGTGCCGCCATGACGCTGAACAGGCCGATGCCCATGCCGATGGTCCGCGGCAGATAGATGCGCCTGACGAAGGAGAGCCCCTTGCCGCTTCTGTTGTCGATCATGTCTATCGTTCTTTTTCTGCAGAAGCCGTTTATCGCATAAGTTGCATGAATATTGTTGAACAATGATTCATGGCGGAAAAATGACCTTACAAGCCAATTCACGGTTGATCCGATCATTGTGAGGTAGCATGAAGCCTTTGTTTCTCCTCGGAGTGCTCCTGCTCATGGCCCCCATGGCTTCCCCCGCCGGCGAGCCGGCACCTTACAGGGATGGGCGTTTTTACAACCAGGCCGAGCTGCCCAAGGATGGCGTGCTCAAGAAATTGCGTATCGGCCTCAAGTATCTGCTGCTGCGCAAACCTCCCGAGACACGTCCTGCCACTCCCCCGAGCCTGCAGCCGATGACCCGCCAGCAGGTACTCGATGCCCCGGACCACAGCCTCTGGCGTCTGGGCCATTCCACGGTACTGCTAAAACTGCGTGGGCACTTCTTCATTACAGACCCGGTATTTGCCGAACGCGCCTCGCCCGTGCAATGGGCCGGCCCGCTGCGCTTCCACGCTTCGCCGCTGGCAATCGACCAGCTTCCGCCGCTGGCAGCGGTGATTCTGTCCCACGACCATTTCGATCATCTCGATGAGTCGGCCATACGCCAGCTGGCGCCAAGCACCGGCCAGTTTCTTGCACCGCTGGGCGTGGGCGATCGTTTGGTCGAGTGGGGTGTGCCGAGCGACAAGGTGCGTCAACTGGACTGGTGGCAGGAAACCGAAGTCGCAGGCGTGCGTTTCGTCGCCACACCGGCGCAGCACTTTTCTGGGCGCGGCCTGTTCGACAGTAACAGCACCTTGTGGGCGTCGTGGGTGGTGATCGATGAAGGGCTGCGCCTGTTCTTCAGTGGTGATACCGGATATTTCGAAGGCTTTCGCGAAATCGGCGAGCGCTTCGGACCCTTCGATCTGACATTGATGGAGACCGGTGCCTACAACCTGGCCTGGCCCAATGTGCATATGCAGCCTGAGCAGAGCCTGCAAGCGCACCTGGATCTGCGCGGACGCTGGATGCTGCCGATCCACAACGGAACGTTCGATCTCTCCCTGCACAGCTGGCAGGAGCCTTTCGAGCGCATCGTCGCGCTGGCGGCGCAGGCCCAGGTACCGTTGAGCACGCCACAGATGGGCGAGCGCGTCAGTCTGGATTCGCCCCATGCAGGGCAGAACTGGTGGCAGCCCAGGCCTTTGCGTCAGCGAGGCGACAGCACCGAGCGTGCAGTGGCGGTGCGCTGAGTATCAGCTTTCACGGCCCTTCTTTATTGGCGACTCTTGTTCATCATCCAGCAGCTTCGACGGCGGCTTGCCGCTGTCGCTGCGTACCTGGGCGTGGCTGATGAGGGCGAAGATGAAGCTGCCACCGATGATGTTGCCGGCCAGGGTCGGCAGGGCGAACTCCAGCCAGAAGCTGGGCCAGGTCTGCTCTCCGGCCCAGACCAGATAAGACACTTCTACCGAGCCGACGACGATATGGGTGAAGTCGCCCAGGGCCATCAGGTAGGTGATCATCAGGATGATCCAGATCTTGGCGTTCTCCATGGATGGGATCATCCAGACCATGGTCGCGATCATCCAGCCCGAGATGATGCCCTTGGCAAACATCTGGCTCGGATCGTTGTGCATCACCTTGCGCCCGATTTCGAGAAAGGCCACATCGGTCTTGCTGTCGAAGATCGGCAGCTCGAGCATCACCCAGGCCACCAGCAAGGTGCCGGCAAGATTGCCCATCAGCACCACTGTCCACAGGCGTATAAGGCGGCCGAGGTTGGCGAGGGTAGGGGCGGTCATTACCGGCAGCACGGCAGTCAGGGTGTTTTCGGTGAACAACTGTTGGCGAGCGAGGATCACGGCAAGAAAACCGGCGGCGTAGCCGAGGCTGGCAATCACCTGGCTGCTGTCGTTGTCTGGCAGGCGTGCATAGAACAGTCCCATCGCCATCAGCGACAGGCCCATGGTCAGGCCGGCGGCCAGTGCCGACCACCACAGGGCTGCCAGGGTGCGTTCCAGTTCCTGATCGCCCTGGGCGCGGATGATCTCGTGCAGTACTGCTGCGCGGGGTGGCTGGTTATGACTGACTTCCTGCTCTTCATCTGCCGACAGGCCCGGGGTTTTCTCGTTCTGCGCTTGGCTCATCGTGTCGCGCTCCTGGGATGTTTCTCTACAGATCGATTGCGCTCGAATTAGTTGCCGGTGAGCTCATGGAGGCGGATAAAAGTTTTTTTGGATCAAAGTGTTGACTCTGATTTCAAACCACGTATTATTCGCCTCCTCGCAGCGATGAACGCAGCGGGGCAGTCGGTAAGTCGTTGACGTTGAAGGCTTTTGAAAGAAAGCAGTTTGAAAAAACTTCAAAATAAACGCTTGACAGCAAGTGAGGAAGGCGTAGAATGCGCGCCTCGGTTGAGACGAAAAGCTCTTAACCAAACGCTCTTTAACAAATCGAATCAAGCAATTCGTGTGGGTGCTTGTGAGTACG